>CALQNE010000274.1 GCA_943331855.1 Bordetella parapertussis | reverse complement strand
TTGAGCCTCAGCAGGTCAGCGCCATTTTGCACTTAATGGCAAGTAGCGTGGCGGGATTGACGACGGCAAATGTGTCAATCGTCGACCAAAATGGCAACTTGTTGTCAGACACGTCAAAGAAGCCGAATTCGAATCAATTGGACGCGAGCCAACTCAAATATATCGAAGAAATGCAAAGAAGCATCGCATTGCGTGTTGAGTCGATCATTACGCCTTTGGTCGGTTTGAAAAATGTGCCTGCGCAGGCAAGCGTTGAGATTGATTTCGCCTCGCAAGAGCAAGCTGAAGAAATTTATAAGCCCAATAAAAACCCGGACGTGGCGGTTGTGCGTAGCCAGCAAATTAATGAGTCGGCTCCTGCAGCAGGCGCGAATGCTTCGGGCATTCCGGGAGCAATTACCAATCAGCCTGGGCAAAATGCGACGGCTCCGTTGAATACTGATCCTAATGCAACGGTGGGTGGCGTGGCACCGAATGCCGCGGGTGCAAGTCCGAGCTCTAAGAACACGACCGTGAACTATGAGGTTGATAAAACGGTTCGATACACTCAAAAAAGTACGGGGGGTGTCAAGCGAATTAGTGTGGCGGTTGTAGTCAACGAAAAGCAAGAACTTGATAAAAACAACAAGATTGTTTTTAGACCTTTAAACGAAGATGAAAAAAAGCAAATTAATGAATTAGCCAAACAGGCAATGGGCTTTAACGAGGCCCGTGGCGATTCACTCAGTGTGGTGAATACACCTTTTGCGCCGGTTAAGACAGAAGAGTTGGCTGAAATCCCCATTTGGAAAAACACTGAATATATTGAAGCCGTGAAAAGTGGCGGAAAACTCTTGCTCGGTATTTTGGGTTTGTTTTTTCTATACCAACGCGCTCTCAAACCAATGGTCACAAAACTGTTAGCAGCCGCAAATCGTCCCGATGTGTTAGAGCGTGAGGAGTTTCCGCTTGCAACGAGCGGTGCAACGGATGTTCGGGTCCCTGCACCTATTCCTGAAACGAAGTATGCACAGAATCTGACACAGGCGAAGCAACTGGCGAAGCAGAATCCCAAAGCCATTGCGAGCGTGGTGACATCTTGGGTAAATAACCCTAATGAAGGATGATGGAACAATGCGGGCTGCGGTGCTTCTTCTCGCGTTAGGCGAGGATGAGGCGGCCGAGGTTATGAAATATCTTGCACCACGCGAGGTGCAGAGAATTGGCGCGACAATGGCCAACCTCGTGAGCGTCGATCATTCTCAGATTGAAAATGCACTTGAACAATTAAATGAATCAACCAGTCATCAGTCTTTTATCGGGAACGACTCTGATGAGTTTATTAAATCGGTATTAAACAAAGCGCTGGGTGAGGATGTCGCTGCGAATTTGCTTGAACGCATCCTGAGCGGTCGAGAGGCAGGAGGGCTTGACAGTCTGCGCTGGATGGATGCCTCAACCATTGCCGACCTTGTGCGCAGTGAGCACCCTCAAATCATCGCAACAATACTGGTGCATATGGAACCGAGTCAGGCCTCGGACGTTTTAGGATTTTTTTCACCGCGTTTACGGCAAGACACGATGCTGCGAATCGCCACGCTTGACTCGGTAAAACCCATTGCACTCAAAGAACTTAACGAGGTGCTGACCAAATTGCTGTTATCAAGCAAGGATAGCGTCAAAAGTAAAAGTTTGGGTGGCACCCGCGCAGCAGCCGAAATCATGAACTATATGTCTGGCGATAACGAAACTGGAGTCATTGAAAGTCTGAAAGGTTATGACGAGGTGATGGCGCAAAAGATTCTTGATTCGATGTTTATTTTTGAAGATATTGCGACGTTAGAGGACAGCCACATTCAGTTGATATTGCGCGACATTCCTGGTGAACAATTAGTGATTGCGTTGAAAGGCGCAACAGAGCAGATGCGGGCAAAAATTTATAAAAATATGTCTACGCGTGCCGGAGAAATGTTGAAAGAGGACCTGGAGAGTCGCGGTCCGGTCAAATTGTCTGAGGTTGAGGCCACTCAAAAGCAGATCTTGCAGACTGTTCGCAAAATGTCAGATGATGGCTTGATTGAGCTTGGGCACAAGGAAGATGATGAGCAATACATCTGATAGCGCTGTCTTTGGGCAACCGACTCAAAAAAGTAATAGTTCTGTTTTTTCGGACTTATACGAAGAGCATAAATCCAAGGTGAATGCTAATGCGCCTCAGCAGGTGTCGCCTGAGCAATTAAAAATGATTTATGCAAAGGCGTATCAAAAAGGCTATCTCAAGGGTGAACGCGAGGCGAAAGAAAATGTGATGACGGTGGTGCATGAAGAGTTAGCTGAATTGAAGCAATCAATGCATCAGCTCGCGACGGGTTTTAAGGCTGCTATTGCACAGCATGCCGACCGAACTTCAGAAGAAATGTTGTCACTTGCGCTTGAAATTTCAAAGACCATGGTCAAAGCAGAAATTCTTGTCAATCACGAGGTTGTTCTGCCGGTGATCAGGCAGGCGTTGACAAGGTTGCCATCCGTTCAAGTGCCCATCAGGTTGATGGTCCATCCAGAGGATGAAGTACTTGTCACGCGCTACATGAAAGAGAGTTTTGAGGGCGTATACCAAGTGATTGCAGACCGAGGGGTGGAGCGAGGCGGTTGTTTTTTAGAGTCTGAAACAAACCTAATTGATGCGACCAATGCGACGAGATGGGGTTTGATTTGCCAAGGTCTTGGCTGTTCGGATCAGTGGCTAGCAGGGGCGTCAAATGCGGATTGAGTATGACACTTTGCATTTGGCGGCTAGAGAGACCATTGACTTAGAGCCTTTGGCTGAAAGTCCTATGCAGTTGCGCTGGTTGCAGTTTAAGTCTGACGTGCAACGCGTGTTGGCAGAGACTCAAACCGTACAGCTTGCTGGGCGAGTGACGCGGGTGACCGGGTTAGTGATTGAGGCCGCAGGGCTTCACCTGCCGATCGGTAGTCTCTGTTTTATTCCCCTGCCGAAGGCGCAGATTGTTGAGGCCGAAGTTGTGGGGTTCGAACAGGGAAAGCTCTTGTTAATGCCGCAAGGCGCCACAGATGGCATCGGGCCTAGTTCAAAGATTTACGTGCGTACGCCTAAGAATGGTCTGCCAGGCTCAAACCAACAGAATTCCCAAAATAGCCAGTCGACCGCTGATGTGGGCAAGCTGCCGGTGGGCGATGAATTGTTAGGCCGAGTGCTAGACGCTGGTGGACAACCGCTGGATCTCTTGGGGCCGTTGAAGGCAAAGAAGTATGGATCCTTAAATGGCGCGCCCTTGAATCCATTAATGCGGGCACCGATTGATACGATCTTAGACGTTGGTGTACGCGCAGTGAACAGTATGTTGACGGTAGGCCGCGGTCAACGAATTGGGGTTTTTGCTGGTTCTGGCGTCGGGAAGAGTGTTTTGCTCGGAATGATGGCGCGCTATACCGAGGCCGAGGTGATTGTGGTTGGACTGATCGGCGAACGCGGTCGAGAGGTGAAAGAGTTTATTGAACAGATTCTGGGCGAAGAAACCTTAAAAAAATCAGTCGTCGTTGCTGCACCTGCAGATGCGCCGGCGTTAATGCGCTTGCAGGGTGCTCGCTACGCCTGCTCTATTGCTGAGTATTTTCGTGATCAGGGCAAACATGTTCTGTTGATCATGGATTCACTCACGCGGTATGCCATGGCTCAACGTGAAATTGCATTGGCAATTGGTGAGCCACCCGCAACAAAAGGTTATCCGCCATCCGTTTTTGCAAAACTGCCTGTTTTGGTTGAGCGTGCCGGCAACGCAGACACTGGGGGCGGTTCGATCACGGGCTTTTATACCGTGTTGACTGAAGGAGACGATCAGCAAGATCCAATTGCTGACTCCGCACGCGCAATTTTGGATGGTCATATTGTGCTTGATCGCCGTTTGGCTGAGGCAGGTCACTATCCTGCGATTGATATCGAACAGTCAATTAGCCGGGCCATGAATGCAATCGTATCGCCTGAACATCAAAGTTACGCCCGACGTCTGAAACAGTTGAATTCGCGATACGCCCGTAACCTTGACCTGATTAACGTTGGTGCTTATTCGGCGGGAAGTGACCCTGTTCTGGATGAGGCGATTAGTAAACGGGCAGTGATTGAAGCGTTTTTGCAACAAGATTGGTCACAGAAAGTTACTGCGAGTGCGAGTCTTGAGCAATTAAGAGCTATTTTTCCAGATAGCCCGCGGTAACACCTTCAACCAGGAGCTGAGAATATGCCGCGCACCGAGTCAGCAATTCATACGCTTCTTTCGCTGGCCAAGCGTGCTTGTGAGAAAGCGGCTATCGAATTGGCAATTAGCAGCGATCAATGCGTGAAAGCCAAAGAGCAAGTTCAAATGCTGCAGACGTATCGCGCAGAGTACATGACTCAACACGTGTCCGTAT
>CALQNE010000273.1 GCA_943331855.1 Bordetella parapertussis | reverse complement strand
GGGAAAACTGTTGCCGAGCTCATGAGCGATGGGCGCAATATTTTGAATCGGCAGGATGTGATGGAAGGTGTCGCAGAGATGATTCCAGATATTCAAGTTGAGGCGACGTTTCCGGATGGCACGAAGCTTGTCACTGTGCATCAACCCAGTCAGTAAGGATCAAAGATGACTACTACTCCTATTGTTCCGGGCGAAATGATTGTGGCGCCTGGAGAAATCGAAATCAATGTTGGTCGTGCGCTGATTAAGGTGCTGGTGGCGAATACGGGCGATCGTCCTGTACAGATTGGATCGCACTATCACTTTGCTGAAACGAACGCGGCCTTGCGCTTTGATCGCAAGTTGGCCACTGGGTTTAGGCTGAATATACCTGCGGGCACGGCGGTGCGTTTTGAGCCCGGGCAAGAGCGCGAGGTTGAGCTCGTGGCGTTGGCCGGCGATCGTCAAGTCTATGGATTTAGAGGTGTTGTGATGGGAGCACTCGACAAATGAAAATTTCAAGACAAGCCTACGCTGAGATGTACGGCCCGACGACGGGCGATCGAATTCGTCTGGCTGACACTGCGCTTTTTGCGATGGTCGAAAAAGATTTCACGATCTACGGTGAAGAGGTTAAGTTTGGTGGCGGCAAGGTGATTCGCGATGGTATGGGTCAATCGCAGCGCATGAGCAAAGATTGTGTCGATACCGTGCTGACAAATGCCTTAATCATTGATTATTGGGGCATCGTTAAGGCAGATATTGGCATCAAGAATGGGCGTATTGCCGGCATTGGTAAGGCTGGTAATCCTGATATTCAGCCTGGCATCACCATCGTAGTGGGTCCGGCAACTGAAGTCATCGCAGCTGAAGGCATGATTGTCACCGCGGGAGGCATTGACAGTCATATTCACTTGATTTGCCCGCAGCAAATTGAAGAGGCCCTCAGTTCAGGTGTCACCACGATGATCGGGGGCGGCACAGGCCCTGCCACCGGCACCTTTGCCACCACAGTCACCCCTGGGCCCTGGCACTTGGCGCGCATGTTGCAGGCGATGGAATCCTATCCGATCAATATCGGTTTACTCGGCAAGGGAAACGTTTCCTTGCCTGGTCCCTTACATGAACAAATCGAAGCCGGTGCAGTCGGCTTGAAGTTGCATGAAGATTGGGGTAGCACACCGGCTGCGATCGATAATTGTTTAAGTGTTGCCGACGAAACCGATACACAAGTGGCCATTCATACTGACACCTTGAATGAATCTGGTTTTGTTGAAGCGACGATCGATGCGATTAAGGGTCGTGTGATTCACACGTATCACACTGAGGGCGCGGGTGGCGGTCATGCGCCTGACATCATTCGTATTTGCGGTGAAGCAAACGTGTTGCCATCGTCAACAAATCCAACGCGTCCCTTTACCGTAAACACGCTAGACGAACATCTGGATATGTTGATGGTGTGCCACCACCTTGATGCTTCAATCGCCGAAGATATTGCCTTTGCCGAAAGCCGTATTCGCCGCGAGACCATTGCAGCTGAAGATATTTTGCATGACATTGGCGCGTTTTCGATGATCTCGTCTGATAGTCAGGCAATGGGGCGTGTGGGCGAGGTGATTATGCGTACCTGGCAGACTGCGCACAAAATGCGCGAGCAACGAGGCTCGATGAGCGAAGCCGGATTCTCGGATCCCTCAACCAGTGACAATGCGCGCATTAAACGTTACGTTGCAAAATATACGATTAACCCAGCGATTACCCATGGCATGGCCAAAGAGATTGGGTCAGTCGAAGTCGGTAAGTTCGCGGATCTGGTGTTGTGGCGGCCCGCGTTTTTTGGTGTCAAGCCCTCAACGGTGATTAAAGGTGGGCAAATTGCGATGGCTCTGATGGGAGACCCGAATGCATCGATCCCAACGCCGCAACCCGTGCATTTCAGAGCCCAGTTTGGCGCAGCGCAAAGTGCGATCGCGACCAGTTGCATCACGTTTATGTCTGGCGTTGCGATTCAAAAGGGTTTGCCCGCCGAGCTAGGTTTAAAGCGCCACGTAGCGCCGGTGCAGGGTATGCGCAGCTTGACCAAGGCCGACATGTTGCTCAACGCAGCGACACCCAAAATCACAGTCAGCCCTGAAAACTATAAGGTCTATGCAGATGGCGTTTTGCTTGATTGCCCGCCTGCCAAGATTTTGCCTATGGCCCAGCGTTACTTTTTATTTTAGGCGACACGATGGCCATCATGTTAAATGCGCGTTGCGCTTTCGACGACCCGCGGTTGCGCAGTGAGAGCGCCGCCTGGCCCGAGCCTTGGCCCGTGCTTGAATTGACACTCGAAGATCGCCAGCGCTGGCGCTTAGCGGCCATGCTGCCAAACGGTCGCGCAGTCGCAGTGATTTTGCCGCGTACTGAGCACATGCAACATGGTGATGTGCTGTGTGGTGATCAAGGCGAGCGTGTGGTCGTACAAGCTGCAGTAGAAGATCTTTTTTGCCTTCAGGCCACCAATCCTTTTGAACTGATGCGTATCGTGTATCACTTGGCGAATCGACATGTGCGCGCGATGCTGTCGACCGATGCGGTGTGGATTCAGCCTGACCCAGTGCTCGCGGATATGGTGCGACGTCTGGGCGGTACCGTGACTGTTGTGCAGCAGGCGTTTATCCCAGAAGGGGGTGCGTATGCCGCGGGCCAAGGGGGCGGGCATCATCATCACCACCATGCGACTGAGTGCGGTGTCGAAGAACACGATCAGGCCATGGGCAATCTAGGTGAAGCATTGTCGATTGCCGCCCATGCTCGGGCAAAGTCATAACGTAATGGATCAGATCAAGTCCCTGTTGTCGGCGTTGCATTTAGCGAGTCCTGCCTTGCCAGTGGGTGGCTTTGCCTATTCCCAAGGCTTAGAGCAGGCGATCGAAGATCGCTGGGTGACTCAGGCTGATCAAGCCTATGTGTGGATTCGTGATGTGATGCTGTTGAACCTTGCGCGACAAGAGTTGCCGTTGTGGTTGACGTGTCACCGGGCGACGCTACGCCATGATTGGGTGACGTTAACGGATGCCAATCAAGCGCTGTACGCGTTGCGAGAAACGGCTGAATTTAGATTAGAGTCTGTGCAGATGGGGCATTCAATGGCGAAGCTGTTTGCGCAATGGCCAAAAGGGTCAGCGCTCGTGGCCTTGCCGATCGAACAATGGACATACCCTGCCGCCTATGCCGCCTTAGCTGCCGTGGCAGTCGTCGATGAAACAATGGCACTTGGTGCATATCTGTGGAGTTGGGTTGAAAATCAGGTGTTAGCAGCAGTAAAAATTATTCCGCTCGGTCAGATTGATGGCCAGACCTTGTTGCATCGCCTTAAAGAGGATGTCGCACAGGCTATTGATATTGCAAGGGCCACGCCGCCTGAGCAGGCGGGTTCATGCGCCTTCGGTCTAGCACTGGCAAGCGCCAGACACGAATCCCAATACAGTCGTTTATTTAGAAGCTAGGAACATAAATTGAATACACCTACACAAACAAATCCGTTACGCGTTGGCATCGGCGGCCCCGTTGGTTCAGGCAAGACGACGCTCGTTGAAGTGTTATGCAAGCGCATGCGCGATCAGTACAAACTGGCTGTTGTCACCAATGACATTTACACAAAAGAAGACGAGCGCTTACTGGTTGCAGCTGAAGCACTCACTGCAGACCGCATTATGGGTGTTGAAACAGGCGGTTGCCCGCACACTGCGATTCGCGAAGATGCGTCGATCAATCTTGAGGCAATTGATCGTATGCAAAAACGGTTTCCAGATCTGGATTTAATTTTTATCGAATCGGGTGGTGATAATTTAGCCGCAACGTTTAGCCCTGATTTGTCTGACCTCACCATTTATGTGATTGACGTAGCCGGTGGCGAAAAAATCCCCCGCAAAGGCGGTCCTGGCATCACCCGCAGCGACTTGTTAGTGATCAACAAAATTGATCTTGCACCCTACGTCGGTGCCAACCTTGACATCATGCGCCACGACACCGCCCGCATGCGCGCAGACCGCCCCTGGGTCATGACCAACTTAAAGACGGGCGAAGGCCTGGATGAAGTGATTAAATTTATTGAGAAGGCGGGGTGTTTAAAGACGAGTTGAAGGTGGCTCGCGGGCTGACAGCTTAGCGCCCGAAGCGTTGGTAAAGATCACTTACAAATCCTGACCAACTCTCACAACTGTTTCGGTTGTTTTTTGCGAATATAGAACCGTGTCTCTCCCAAAGCATCTATTTGGTTGACACGGTTTCTTTTTTGTACATACAATTAGATGTGTGAGTGATGATTGAATTTGATTGGGAGAAGTGTCGACGCAATATCGTCGAACGGGGTTTGTCATTTGAGCGCGTGACAGAGGTCGATTTAACAACCGCGTTGATCTCACATGACGATAGACAGAATTATGG
>CALQNE010000272.1 GCA_943331855.1 Bordetella parapertussis | reverse complement strand
TGGCGTTGCCACCAAAACTCGTTCTGCGGCTTATCCCGACGTACCGACGCTTGATGAAGCAGGGATTCCAGGCTATGAGGCTTTTCTATGGTACGGCCTCATGACGACAGGGGGCACACCTCAGGCAGTCATCAATAAACTGGCAAGCTCCATTCACAGCGTTCTTAATGAGCCCGACACACTTGAATGGTTTAGAAGCGAGGGTCTGAGCCCCGCAACGAGCGACTATGACACGCCAGAAAATTTTTCGCGCTTTGTACGAACGGCACTTGAGCAAACAGCCGCAATCGCCAAAGCCATGAACATTCAACCCGAGTAATTCCGCTCACTAAACAGAATCCAATCGAAAAAGGCCTCAGTCGATCTCGCTGAGGCCCTTTGCATACAATTGTAGAACCGCCCAAGCACCTAGGCGGTCGGGATGTTTCCGATACGAACCTTACCCGGCTGATCTAACAGCGCCGCTGCAATGGTACGACGGTGTTCGGCCGCGGTGCCACCGCGCAGCGACCAAGAGGCCACTCTGCGATACCAAAGATTCAAATCAAAATCGCGAATGAAGCCCATTCCGCCATGGATCTGCTGCGCCGAACGCACCACCATCATGCATTGCTCGTTACCAAACGACTTCGCTTGCGCGACATTGACGCGATGGGGTAGTTTCTGATCCATACGCCACAGCGCCTCGCGCGACAGCATGGTTGTGCCATCGATCGCATTAACCATGTTGGCACATAAGTGCTGAATCGCCTGAAACGCACCAATCGGCTGACCAAAGGCTTCGCGCTGCTTGGCATGTGCAACCGCCATATCCAAGGTTCTACGACCGGCACCAGCCATCATTGAAGCGTACAGCACTGAAGAGAGATCCATGACTTCAAGCGCGATGCTGTTGCCCGCTTCGGGTTTGCCAATGCGTGCGCCAAGCGGAACACGAACCTGCTTGAAGTGGACGTTGGCTTCCCCATCTTTCGCCATGGACACCAGCGCATCACTGCTCAGACCTGACGCATCGGTCGGCACGAGCGCGACACCCAAACGGTTGGGTGCAGCTGCGTCGCGATAAATAACCAGACATTGGTTTGAAGCCCGAAAGCTGCCCACAAAACTTTTCATGCCATTTAAGACCAACTCGTTGCCTTCAACACGCCCCTCAAGCTTGATTGAGTCGATCGCCCAGCGACCATTTTGTTCGGCCACAGCATGGCTCAAGATCAGATCGCCACTGAGAACCCGCTGCAAAAGTGCTTGTTGTTCGGCATTACCATGCCGATCGATGATCAGTGCGGGCACCATCGTCGAGTGCAGGGGGATCGGCGCAATGTGATAACCCGCCAACTCAAACAGCAAAGCCAAATAAGTGAGAGGTAACTCTTGACCACCATTTTTGTCAGACAGGCAAAGTTGTAACCAACCATTTTCAGCAAATTTTTCCCATAACAAGGGCGAATATTGCAGGGGATCGGTTTCAATTTTGCGCACTAACGCAGATGTGCATTCACCGGCTAAAAATTCTGAAGCCGCTTCTTTAATTTGTACTTCCTGGTCATCTAACAAAATATCCATGGTTCATCTACCTTTATTCTTATTTTGCTGCGCGGGGCAGGCCGAGGCCAATACGGGCCACTTGATCTCGCATCACCTGCACGCTGCCGTGATTGATGGTTGACTGGTAAGCCCCCAAGATATTGTGTGCAAACACACCTTTTTCAATCGCAGCAGGCGAGCCCTGCATAAGCTGAGCGTAGGGGCCAAGAATCTGGCTAATTGCCTCTGTGGTGCGCACACTGTGCTCGGGCGCAAAGACCTTTTCAGCGGAGCCTTCATAGGTGAACTTGCCGCCATGCTGTTCGATACTAATACTGCGCATGGTCATCAGGCGGCACACCTCTGCTTCGGTCCACATTTCGGCGACCTTATCACGCACTTGCGCATCATCGCGCAATGAGTCCTGTAGCTCGCCATCACCATGCAGCCAATTGACGATATCTTCGTCGCGCATCACAGAGATCAGATAGCGCCAGGCGCCGACTCGATCAAGATTTAAACCGCGTCGCGCGACTTCCCAGCCACCGCCTTCTTCACCCAACAAACAGGACGCCGGGACTTCAACGTCATCAAAGAACACTTCGTTCGTGCGCTCTTCGCCATAAGTGGTGCCGAATGGTGCGGGCGGATCGTTTTGAACAGTCCACAGTGGGCGTACCGTCAAGCCAGGAACATCCATCGGAACCAACAAGATCGAAAGGCCTCTGTGACGCACTGAGTCAGGATCGGTACGACACATCAAGAAGATATGCGTCGAATTTTGAGCGTTGGTCGTATAGATTTTTTGACCCGTGATAATGTATTTATCGCCAACACGTTTAGCACGACAACGAATGCCTGCAAGGTCGGTGCCACAGCCTGGCTCGCTATAGCCTTGGCAAAAAATAATTTCACGCTTAATAGCGCCTGGCACAAATTCTTTCTTCTGTGCCGCTGTACCAAAAGACAAAATCGCTGGTGCACCCGTACCACCACCAAGCGTGATGCCGGTTGACCGATAAAACTCTTCTTCGATCACAAACTGCGCTGTGCGATCGCCGCCGCCGCCGCCAAATTCAGTTGGCCAGCTCCAGGCAAACCAACGCTTTTCGTTGACGGTATCAAAAAAGGCCCGAATTGCTGGACCCCAGCCTTCACCACGCTTACCCGCGGTATTTTCAGCGCGCACTTCTTCGGTAAAATGCTCTGCCAAAAATTGACGAACCGTTGAACGCAATTTTTCTTCTTCAGCACTGAATAAAAAATTCATTGTTGTCTCTTTGGTTGATCTGATAAATAAATTTTCTCTAGAGAGATTACTCTTTAAGAGCCCTACCCGCAAATAATACCGAACCAAGGGCCTCAGCCTGGCCTTTGAAGTTCCGCAGTATGGAATGGTTCAAGGGTATCGATCGAAACAAACGCTATTTACGCTGCGCAATCATGACTGCATAGTTACCATCTTTAAAATAACCAAACCTAAATTTCAATGGCTTGATATCGTCGCGCTTGGCAAAGGCCTGAGCCAGATCCCCGTGATAGCTTTGGAAAGCATGGTGCGCAACAACAAATTTTCCAAACAAAGAAACTTGATACGCTTGAATTAAATTCGAGTACCTTAAGCCGGTTTCATCTTGCAAGATGAGGGGCGAGCGCGCCAACACCTCATTGGCAATCACACTAAAACTCGCATTTTGCGGCAAATGTGAAGCAGCCTTGAACATGACGGGGCTCGAGGCAAGGGCACGAACTAACTCAAGGTTTACAGGGGCAGCCTGCAGGCCAACATTTGATAGATCGACCTTTAAGTAATCAACAATGATAGTTTTACCGTTTCGGTTTGCCTGAATACGAACCGAGCGCCAACGCGGGGTCTCGGGAGATAGTTCTTGAATCGTCCCGTTTGCGTCAACCTCAATCGGAACAACCCGTTCGATCTCAAAACCCTGCAAGCTTAAAAAACTCACAATAAACGTACTGGCCCCAATATTGGCGCGCGTGGAGTACAGATATTTTTCGAGGTACTCAGTGACATAAAAGCCATGCACACCAAAATGCTGCCACGCCGACGTCAGAACGCCAAGACTTTGTTCAAGCAAGTCGGGGGGCAGGTTCGCCAGATCTAAAGGTCGCTCTGCATTTTGCATGGCCATCATGACATAGCGTCGAGCGGACGGGAATAAATGATTCACCGTGACGAAGTCTGGGCCAGAAAAGGGGTAGAACACGGTGTCTGTTGCAACAGGAACCTCTTCGAGTGCCCACTGGGCCATCGGATCGCCAATCGTTTGGCTATAGCGTGCCCAATTTGCTGTGACCTCGCGTACAAAGCTCGCCCAACGCGGGCTTTCGAGTAGCGGGAGTGGCACGTTAGTCAGCGGCTGTTGCCCCGCCAATAAAATAGCGGCGGTGCGTATCGACGCCGAACTGTTTTGACTGACGACCGAATCAACAACGGCCTTTGCAAGAGCAGTGTTACCAACCGACCCTACGGGTTGCCCGGTTGCCACCCCGACAACCATCAGGCCAACCAAGGCAAGCAAGCAAGCGAATTGACGGGTAGCGAACATAGTATTTTCTTTGACTAATTTGAGCTAAATTGGGCCTAGAGTTTAATCGACCTGGCCCAAGACCCCAAAATCCATCATGCACACTCGAATTTTTCACGACCTTTCTCTGATTTTAGTCTTGCTCATCGGCCCGGTCTGGCTCACTTCTGCACAGGCACAGGCTTACCCCAATCGGCCGATCAAAATGGTCGTCCCCTACCCCGCTGGGGGCAACGCCGACATTACAGGACGGGTTGTTGCAAAACGCATGAGTACGCTCTTGAATACCCCAGTCATTGTCGAAAATCGTAGCGGCGCAAATGGCATGATAGGCACGGATGCCGTCGTCAGATCGGCCCCAGAT
>CALQNE010000271.1 GCA_943331855.1 Bordetella parapertussis | reverse complement strand
GCAATCTGCGCAATCGCGCCCGGTACCAAACCTACTTGGGGTTTGATGCCGCGAATCGCCGTGAGTTTAGGCAGGCCAGTCAGTACGCCCAGGCGGCCCGGGGCGCTTGGAAAAAGATTGTGGATACCGGGGCTTCGCCGTTTGAGGGGATGGCGAACCGGGGCTCTGACGAACTCACGCGCATGAACCAAGGCGAGTTAGCCATGGCGTTGAATTTTGAAGCACTGATGTCGCTCAAGACGCTCGATTTGACGGGCGCACTGAATCAGGCGGGGCAGGCCTATGAAATTTTGGATGCGGCCGACAATTTGCCCTTATTTTGGAAAGTCGATGTCTTAATGACGCTGGGCGATATCAGTGCAGCGCAAAAACGTGTCTCAGCGGCCGGCGTGTATTACAAAAGCGCGCTCGCGTACGAACAACGCTTATATGGCGATTCGGTCAAGGCCATTCGGATTTTAGCCAAGCTTGGTGCAAGCTTGCAGGACGATGGCTTGTTCACCGAGGCGGTCGTATCCTTCAGGCAAGCGATCAAAATGGCCAACGCCTTACCGGCAGGGTCGAGTGCTGCGTTTACAGCCGATGAATTGAGTCGGTACGTTCAGGCGCTTGCGGCCTTGGCAGATAGTCTAAAAGATCCCGTCGCAGTGCGAGGTATCTATGCAGAGGCCTTTGAGGCCTTTCAACGGCAAAATTCAACCGTGGTGCAAAAGACGCTGGCGCGGGCCTCAGCGCGCGTCTTGATCAATAACAAAAACGCTGGCGAAGCCATCCAAAAGCTGCAAATGCTCGAGCGCCAGCGCGATTTGGATAAAACCCAACTGGCGAGCGAGACCAGCTTGCCAGACGATCAGCGCAGTAAATTGGTTGAAGACGCGTTGCTTGCAAAAATCAAAGAGAAGGATCAACAAATCCAGGCGTTGCAAGGCGAGATTGAAAAACTCAGCCCAGAATATGTTGAGTTGACGCGGGTGCGTCGCGTCAGACTCGAGCAACTGCAAAGCTATTTAACCCCCACTGAAGGTGTTGCGATTTTTTTGTTGGGCAACTCGTCTGGGTTTGTGCAACTGATTCGACGTGATTCGGTCACGATCGCCCCGGTGACAAAATCGGTTGAACAGATTTTTGACGAGGTCAAAAGCTTGCGCTTAGGCTTGAGTGTCGAGCAGGGTACTGTGCAAGCGTTTGATGTCAATAAATCTTTTGCGCTGTATCAAAGTTTGCTGGGTGGGGTTGATAAAAATCTGGTTGGGCTCGAGCATTTAATTGTGGTGCCGTCTGGCCCGCTGACAAGCTTGCCTTTCAGCGTCTTGGTGACAGCGCAGCCAAAGGGTGCCGACTATGCCGATACCGCTTGGCTTGTAAAGCGCGTTGCGTTAACGCATTCGCCTTCGCTTCTCTCGTTTTACGACACGCGCTCAACCGTCCCTACAGTTCACGCGACAAATATGTTTTTGGGCTTTGGTAACCCAACCTTGGGGCCAGTCGTAGCGCAAACTAAAAATGTGCGTGTTGTGAATTCAGTTGCGAACGCGTCCGTGCAAACTGATAGAACGATTTCTACTGCTGCGCAGGTCAACGCCAAGACTGCCGCCGCCAAACCCCCCGCCTTTGCCGCGGTGACGTGTCGCGATGGAGGCCCCATCCCACGTAATATTTTGACGGATATGCCTTCGTTGCCCGATACGCAAACAGAGCTGCAGACCGTATCAAACTTTTTGAAAGCGTCGGGGCCTGTAGAGTTTTTTGTGGGTGCCCAGGCAACAGAAGCCCGCTTGCGCAGTATGCGTTTAAGTGATTATCGCGTGCTGTATTTTGCGACGCATGGTTTGTTGCCGGGTGAACTGCGCTGTCAGTCTGAACCTGCTTTAGTGTTGTCGCCGCCAGCCACAGCAGCTGTCACCAAAATCGAAGATGGCTTGTTAGATGCCAGTGAGATTTCGCAGATGAAATTAAACGCTGACTTGGTGGTGCTGTCGGCGTGTAACACCGCAGGTGGTGGCGATAAGTTTGGTGGCGAGGCCTTAACAGGGTTGGCGGAGGCGTTCTTTTTTGCTGGCGCACGTAATCTGCTGGTAACGCACTGGAGCGTGCCCTCTGAAGCCACCACGAGTTTGATGGGGCGCGTGTTTGCCAGCTTAGGTCCTGATATGACACGTAGCAGTGCACGCGCCTTGCAGCAGGCGCAGATTCAAATGTTGGCGATGCCCGCCACCGCGCACCCAGTTTTTTGGGGTGCCTTTGTGTTGCTGGGCGATGGGGCCGAAGAAGGCGCAGGGACGGTTAAGAAGCTATGAGTCACGACGCCCGCGCGAACAGACATTTTTATAGCTTGAGCGGGTCTCGAGTTCAACGTGCTAGCTTGGTGCAAGCGTTCGTTGTAGCGCTCTTTCTGATGTTATTAGCAGTGGTCGGCGCACCGACTCGGGCTGAGACGCTGATTGTGATGGAAGCGCGTGGCGTGAATTTAAAGGCGGGTGCAAAAATTGATGGCGATCAGGTGTTGACGCTGAAAGAAGGCGAGCGCCTGACCTTAATACGGTCAGACGGCACGGTGCTCACGCTACGCGGCCCATTTAACAAGACGCCTGCGCCGCCGACTGCGGCGGCGTCTGATCCTAAACAAGCGCTTGCGGCGCTTGTCAATACCCGCGCTGCGCGCACGAGCTCGGTGGGTGTGATTCGTGCTGGCGAAGAGGTGATGCCTTTGCCCGAACCCTGGCTGGTTGACCTAAGCCGTTCTGGCATGCGCTGCATGATCGAAGAGCAAACAGTGACGTTTTGGCGCCCAGACGCCAACCAAGAGGCTCGCTTCACCCTGGTACCTTCAGATCGCTCGTACAAGGCAGACTTTGTTTGGCCCAGGGGCGCGGCGCGTCTGCTCGCGAGCAAACTCGAATTCAAAAACGAGTTCAATTTCTTTACGATTCAACAAGCAGGCCAAGAGTTCGCGTTGCAATTGATGACCATCCCTAAGTCCATTGCCGAGGGCGATCGGGTCATCTTGATTGCGTGGTTGTTAGAAAAAGGCTGTGCCCAACAGGCGGATGCCTTGTTACGACAATTGGGTGCGCCAACACAATGAGTTTGAATAAACGCCAAACCAAAGAGTTGTTGTCGGCATTTGCCGCTGCGGTCTTGGCGACGGCGTTAGCATTGGCTGGCGTGCATTATCTGAGTTTTTTAAAAAATCTCGACAACATCTCGAAAGATATTCGTATTGCGGCGTTTCAGCCTGCGATGCCTCAAGCAAAAGATATCGTGGTGGTGGCCATTAACGAAGGCACGCTTGCTCAGTTCGTGTACCGGTCGCCGGTTGATCGAGAATTCTTAGCAAATCTGCTGAAGACACTAGAACAAAAAGGCCCTAAAGTCATTGGGCTCGATATCTTGTTTGATCAGGCAACCGAGCCCGATAAAGATGACTTGCTAAAAGAGACCTTGCGTACGGTCAAGACGCCTTTGGTTGTGAGTTACAGCAACCTAGCGAATGTGGTGACCGAAGATCAACTAGAGTACCTCAATGCGTTTGTGCCAGAACAGCAGCGGGCTGCTGCGAATTTAGCAAAAGATCCGCTTGATGGCTCGGTGCGCTGGATGTATCCAGGTGAGAGGGATACGGATGAGCCCAAGGGCTTTGTCCGTAAGCTTGCCGAAATCTTGGGTATCGATACGCCAAAGCGCTTGGTCGAGATCGCTTGGCGGGCGACACCAGACAGCGAAACCGGTTCGTTTGCTGTTTATCCCGCGCACGCCCTGGCGGTGTTGCCTGACGCCTGGTTTAAAGACAAGGTTGTGTTGGTCGGTGCGGTGTTGTCGATTACGGATCGTCACGAAACGCCTTTGGCTGTGATCGATGGTGATGGTGAACGAGGTTCGATGCCTGGGGTCATGATTCACGCTCATAGCCTGTCGCAAATCTTGGATGCCCGGCCTGAGCCCGGTTTTCAAGTGTTGGGCTCAAACCTGCTTGTCTTGCTCGCGGCTGTGCTGGGGATTGCGATTGGTTTACTGAAAAAAGGCATCGTCTTTAATGTGGTGGCCAGTTTGGTGTTGGTGGTGTGCGGCTGGGTCGGCGCCCTGCTAGGCCACCGTTTTGGTGTGCCGCTTGTGCCTTTAGTCGCACCAACGCTAGCCCTTGGTTTGTCAGTCTGGTTTATGGATATGTTGATCGGTAAAGCGGAACGCAAGCAAAAGCAGTTTGTACAGGGTGCGTTTTCGCGCTACGTATCGCCTGAGGTAGTCAAGCAGTTGATGGATCGCCCAGAGGCACTCAGTATTTCAGGGTCTAAGCGTGAAGTCAGTTTTATTTTTACCGATATCGCAGGCTTCACGACGATGTCTGAGGCGCTCAGTTCTGAGAAGCTGTCTGAGGTGCTCAACGAGTATTTAGATGGGGCCTGTCAGATTATTTTGAGCTTTGATGGAACGGTCGATAAGTTCATCGGCGATGCCATCATGACGATTTTTAAT
>CALQNE010000270.1 GCA_943331855.1 Bordetella parapertussis | reverse complement strand
GGGTGTTGATTTAACGCGCTTGTCTGAGGCTTCGATGCGCTCGGTGCGAGGCGCTCGCGCGGGTATGATTTTTCAAGAGCCCGGCACCAGTTTGAATCCAGTGATGCGAATCTCTGAACAAATCCTCGAGCCGATTGAACGGCACACCGCGTTGCGCGGCGCTCAAGCCCGCGAGCGTGCCGTGCAGTGGCTCGGGCGTGTCGGGATCCCAGACCCTGAGGTGCGCATCGATGATTACCCGTTTCAGTTCTCTGGCGGGCAAAAACAGAGAATCATGATTGCGGTTGCGCTGGCGGCCGAACCTGAGTTGCTGATTGCTGATGAACCCACGACCGCACTGGATGTGACGGTGCAAGCGCAAGTACTAGCCTTACTGGCGGACATCCAAAAAGAAATGGGGATGGCGGTATTGCTCATTACGCATGACTTAGCGGTGGTGCGTCATGTCGCCAATACTGTTGCACTCATGCGTCACGGAGAAATCGTTGAAACTGCGCCGGCAGAGCAATTCTTTGCCGCGCCCAAGCACCCGTACGCGCGCGAACTATTTGAGGCGATTCCAACGTTTGCCAAAAGAGGACGGGCGTTATCGCCACAGGGGCAAAAACTAGCACTGCAGTCTACTGCCCCTCAAGTCGCTGATCAAAGTGATGTGGTCTTAGCTGTTGAGCAGCTACAGGTGCATTATCCGATTCGTAAAGGCTTGCTGCGCAGAGTCGTGGCGTATAACAAGGTCGTTCAAGGCGTTTCTTTTAAGCTGCATGCCAACGAAACCTTAGCGTTAGTGGGTGGCTCGGGCTGCGGCAAAACGACGATTGCCAAGACTTTGCTCAGGCTGCTGGATGGCAGTGCGGCGATCAGTGGACGTGCGACCATCGATCATTACGACATTTTGGATGCTAAGGGTGCAGACTTGAGTGTCATGCGTGGGCAGGTGCAAATTGTGTTTCAAGACCCGTTCGCTTCGCTCGATCCGCGGATGCGTGTAGGAGAAATTTTGCATGAAGGCATTGCTGCGCTTCGGCCTGAATGGTCGGTAACCGAACAGCACCGACGCGTTGCCGATCTGCTCGAGCGCGTAGGCCTGCCCGCCAACTCTGTACTACGCTATCCGCATGAGTTTTCTGGTGGACAGCGTCAGCGTATTGCGATTGCACGCGCGTTAGCCGTTGAGCCTAAGATCCTGATTTTGGATGAGCCCACCTCGGCACTTGATGTTTCAGTTCAGGCTCAAATTTTAGATTTACTCAAAGAGCTTCAACAACAAACTGGGATGGCCTACCTCTTTATCACCCATAACTTTGGCGTTGTCGAATATTTTGCCGATCGCGTCGCGGTGATGGAGGGTGGTCAGATCGTGGAATTAGGGGCGACCGAACAGGTATTGCAGGCGCCTCAACACGCTGTGACCAAAGAGCTTTTGGCTGCGGTGCCGCGCTTAGAGTTTGGTGCTGCGCCCTCCGGTATACTTTAAGTATTGAATTAGGGGGATTTAGCCCCAAATAAGGCTCATGGGACTTAAAGTTTTCGATCTTGAGTGCGGTAATCGCCATCTCTTTGAGGGCTGGTTCAGCTCGCACGAAGATTACGATTCGCAGCAGGCGCGTGGCTTTATTAGCTGTCCGCTCTGTCAAAACGACAAAATCGAGAAGCGCCTCTCGGCGCCTCGACTGAACGTCGGGCATTTTGAGCAACCGCGCCTTGAGACAAACGCTTCTGCAGACGCAGCTGCGGCGGCCCAAGAAACCTCACGTAGCGTGATGGCCGCCAATCCTGAGGCGGCACAACTCATGCAGATGCAGGCCGCCGTTTTGCAGCAAATGCGTGAGTTCGTGCGCAAAACAGAAAATGTCGGCGATCGCTTCGCTGGCGAAGCACGTCGTATTCACGAAGGTGAATCTGACGAACGCCCAATTCGTGGCACGGCCACGCGTGAAGAGCGTGAGGCGTTAGTCGAAGAAGGCATTGCTGTCGTTGCCTTGCCAGATTTCTTGGATACTGATCGCCTGCAGTGAAGCAGAGACTCGCCATGCGGTTTTTGTTGCAGGTGCGAAGATGAACTGCCGTCCCGCTTGCGGTGCCTGTTGCATCGCGCCCTCCATTACCAGTCCGATCCCAGGGATGCCCCTAGGCAAGCCTGCAGGCGTACCTTGCGTGCAGCTCTTGCCCGATAATCGCTGTGCGATCTTTGGCCAGCCAGAGCGCCCGGCCTTTTGCGCAGGCTTGCGGCCTTCACCAGAGATGTGTGGACCAGATCGAGAATACGCTTTGCGTTGGCTTGCTGAGCTTGAGCAGCAGACCCGTTAGCTGACTAGCCGAGTTTGGTGATGTCGCGAGGGGATTATTTTCATTCGCTATTCGACTGGGTAGGCGCGAGCCAGTATGATGCACAAAATCGTGACCCTGATTCTAAAGTCGTGTCGTCAGACTGATTCTTGACATACTTCCCCTGGCCAGGCATGTTTTTTGCACATTTTGTCAAATAGTTAAGTCGAGGTGTTTTTTATGATTGATTACAGCAAACTAAAGAAGTCGCTGTCGCATCTCGAGTTGCAATATGCTAACTATCTAGACAGCCAGAATCAGGCCAATTTGAGCGTATTGAATAAAGAGGCAATTGTTGAGTCTTGCATTCAACGGTTTGAGATTTGCTATGACTGCACCTGGAAAATCTTAAAACGCTACTTGATTGAGGTGTTGGGTGCGCCAGAAGTTCCGAATAGTCCTAAACCGGTCTTTCGCTTGGCAAATGAAAATAAGTTGCTTTCTGATTCAATAGAGGATTGGCTGATTTACGCTGACACGCGTACCAATACAGCGCATGATTACGATGGTGACAAGGCGCAGCAGTGTATCGCGCGGTTACACGGATTTTTGAAAGATACGCGTGCGCTTTATGTTGTGATGACTGGGGAAGCCTGGTCGTGACTTGCACGATTCATATTTCGAGTGCTCAACGTAAAACGCTCTCGGCGCTATTTGAACAGTACTTGCCTGGTGTTTTAGTGTGGGCGTTTGGCTCGCGCGTCAAAGGTAACTTCAGAGCTGATTCAGACCTTGATCTCGTCGTTTTTTCAAAGCCTGCACAAAGCGCTTCAGTGTCTGAACTAAGAGAAGCACTTGATGAAAGTTCGTTACCCTTTAGTGTGGACGTCTTAGTTTGGGATGAAATCGGACAAGACTTTCGAGACCATATTCTTGAAAAATACGCGGTTTTTGAATACAGCAAGCCCTGGCCGGGTGCTCAATAAAAAAAGGCCCAACAGAGTTGGGCCTTTTCGCTTAATTAGCGAGCAGCTTACATCACACGGCTACGGTATTCGCCTGTGCGGGTGTCGATTTCAATTTTGTCGCCGATTGAACAGAACAAGGGGACAGGTAGCTCATGGCCAGTGTTGATTTTGGCGGGCTTCATGACTTTGCCTGAGGTGTCGCCGCGTACGGCAGGTTCGGTGTAAATGATTTCGCGAACGACCATTGTGGGAAGTTCAATTGAGATGGCGCGGCCGTCATAGAAAACAGCTTCAACCGGCATGCCTTCTTCAAGATAGAAGAGTGCGTCGCCCATACTGTCGGCTTCGATTTCATATTGGTTGAAATCGGCATCCATAAACACATACATTGGGTCAGCAAAATATGAGTAAGTGCATTCTTTACGATCAAGGGTGATGACGTCGTATTTTTCATCAGCTTTTGAAACGGTTTCGCTACCAGTGCCCGTGAGCAAGTTCTTGAATTTAAGCTTCACGACAGAGGCGTTGCGACCCGATTTGCTGTATTCAGCGCGCTGCACGACGACGGCATCTTTGCCGACCATCACTACGTTGCCGACGCGCAACTCTTGTGCGGTTTTCATGTCTTAAAGCTCCGGTAAATCGATAAATGTTAAAAAAGCCCTCTATTCTAGCCTGTCTGGCCATTTATTTCTTTGTTTTCTAGGGTTTAGTCGCTTTAAACCCATAAAGCACCTAATCGGACGATTGATCTAGGTTAAGGTGACAGCACGCATCGGCTAAGCCGCGCAAAGGGTCTTCTATGAGTTTTTTTCAAACGTTCAGGCAGCGTGATGTTCTAGTTATCACGCTGACAGCAGCTGCCATCATTATGATTATTAATGGCACTCGGCAAACGATGGGCTTGTTTATCAGTCCGCTTAATAGCTCGACCGGGCTGGGTATTATCAGCATTAGCCTGGCCATGGCTGTGGGGCAGTTTGTCTGGGGTGCGGCGCAACCGATTGCAGGTTTCATTGCCGATCGTCACGGCGCGCGTCCGGTGCTACTAGGCGGCTTGTGCTTGACGGTAGTTGGGACAGCCTTGATTCCTCTGGTGGGCTCAACCTGGGGTTTGATTTTTACGATCGGTCTGATCTCTGCGATTGGCAATGGTGCCTGCAGCTTCTCGATTCTGATTGGAACGGTTGCTAAACGAATCCCTGCAGAGGCGCGTGGCAACGCTGCGGGCTTGATTAATGCAGGTAGTTCGATGGGGCAATTTGTCTTTGCGCCGATCACGACACGGCTGATCCAATCGCTGGG
>CALQNE010000269.1 GCA_943331855.1 Bordetella parapertussis | reverse complement strand
TGAAAGTTGATGCTGCTCAACCAGCTGTTCAGTCGCGACAATCGCCGCATGGTTACAAAAACAACTCGGATAGTTTTTTAACGTTAAGGTTTGCAAGAGGTAGTTTTTTCCTAGCTCGCCCAGGGTACGTTCGCGATCAAGCGGTTCATACAAATTATCGAAGCCTCGCTCTCCTTCAAACATCTGCTTAGGAGACGTAATGCCGCACTGCGCTAAAAATGCCGCTTCAACGCCATCACGTGCGGCAAAGGCCGATTGCAATCGCTTGACCAAAGCTCCTTCTACCAGTGACTGTTGGGTTCCGGCTGCCCGGCTTAACGCAATGCCCATCGCAGTATGAATGCCCGTCGCATTCAAACCGAGCATTCGTGCAGAGATTGCCGCAGAGGCAAACACCCCTAGGGTTGACGTCATGAACCAGCCTGGATTGTGAGTAATCCCCATACAAAGACGCACGTGCATTTCTGCCCCTGCAATGTAGGCCGTCAAAAAGTCTTTGCCATTCATGGGTTGTCGATCAGCTAGCGCCATCAGCGCTGGGATAATGACGATATCCGGATGTGACGTTGCCTGATCGTGAACGCTATCGAAATCAAGCGCTGCTGCGTAAATGCCGTTGATAAACGCCGCCGACGTTGCCGGAAGATACTCGTTGGTTAACCAGACTCTGCTTTCTGGCTTACCGCCCTGAGCAGAGACCCAGGCGTGCACCGGCTCAGTACCCATTGCTCGCGAGCCCGCCCAGGCCACGGCTAAGGAATCTAATAAAAATCGCTTGGCATACTGAATGATTTCGGCATTCAAGTCCGTATACTTTAGCGAACCAACCCATTGGGCCAATTGCATGCTCACTGACGATTCTGGTGTTTTCATCGAACGGCCTTAATGAAAGAAAATAGTCTAATCATTGAGCTTAAACACCTTGACTTGGCCGACGACGATATAAGATCGTCGCGATCATTTCTTGAACCGTTGTTTCATGCTGATTCACAATATTACGTTTAAAGGTGACGGTTCCACGATCGGGTTTGCTCGACTCTTTTTTTTCAAGCACGGTTGATCTCATCCGGATGGTGTCACCGTGTTTAACCGGCGCAAGCATGCGCCATTTATCAATCTGCACTAAGGCGAGCAGCGTGCCATCATTAATGCCGCTTGCATATTGCAGTCCTCCTGCAACGCCATAAATCATGGGTCCATGCGCAATCGGCTCGCCAAATTGCGTCGTTTTGCAGTACTCATAGTTGGTATGCACCTCATTAAAATCGCCCGACAAACAAGCAAAATTAACAATGTCCGTACTGGTAATCGTGCGCGCGGGCGTTACAAACTCAAAACCCACATCAAAGTCTTCAAAATACCGGCCCCGAACGGGTGGTGTAGCAATACCCATGTTGATCTCCTGATGATTACTGTTTATCTTTAGTCAGTATGAGTGTGCAATGCGACGACAATACACCCCCTTCGTTATGTACTAAGGCTGTCTCGGCACCCTCAACCTGCCGCGCACCCAGTCCGCCGCGTAATTGACGAACCGCCTCAACGATTCCAAACAGGCCACCGGCTGCCCCCGCATGTGCATGCGATAGCATCCCGCCATGGGTATTGACTGGCAAACGCCCTCCAATACGGGCATGGCCATCTTGATAAAAGCTACCGCCCTCACCTTGCTTACAGAATCCGAGTTCTTCAAGTTCGATAATCGGCACGATCGAAAAGCAGTCGTATAGCTCGGCAACATCAATATCTGCAGGACCGAAACCCGCCATTTTGTACGCAATTTTCCCGGACTCGTGGGCACCAAACTCAGTCAGGCTGGGGGCACACATCAAATGCTCGTGGGTATGATATTCGCCGATCCCCGCCAGATAGACAGGTTTACAAGGCAAGTCCTTTGCAATGTCAGCAGAAGTCACGATAAAGGCGCCGCCTGCATCTGACAGCAAACAACAGTCGAGTATCTTGAGCGGATCTGCAATCGGTTTTGACTGCATCACGTCTTGAATGGTCAGAGGCTTTTTCATATGCGCATTCGGATGCAGAAGCGCGTGCGCACGGGTGGTCACAGACACCGCGGCCATTTGTTCTTCGGTTGTACCGAATAGCTCCATGTGTCGGCGTGCAATCATTGCATAAAAAGCGGGAATCGACGGCCCATAGGGCTTTTCAAAATAAGGATGTCCAACCGCCATCAACGCAGCAACCGCCTGATCACGGCTTTGGCCTGTCGCACGATTTTCACCGGCACAGATCAAGACGGTCTTGCAATGACCCGCTGCAATTGCTTCTGCCGCATGTTTAAGCATGACCGCAGGTGAGGCACCGCCCACAACCATTGAGGCTGTGTAGCGCGGTTTGATTCCAAGGTACTCACAAATGACGCTGCCAAGCATAAAGTAAGGCTCGGTAAAGGAGTAGGCCGTCAGCACGCCGTCAATGTCGGAAAGCTTTAAGCCTGAGTCATCCAGAGCACGACGGGCGGCCTGCGCGTTAAGCCCCAAACCACTCATTGTCGGCACTTTGCCAATATCCGACTCACCCACACCAACGATGGCAACTTTATTACGAATCGAGTTCATCGTCTGCGCCATTTAGTTTGTACCCTCTTGAGCAAGATGCCTGACGAACTGTGGCACTTTGGCCTCGGGCCCGCGCGTCTCAAAACAAACTTTCACTTGATCACCTATCCGGGTCTGAAGTGCGTCAGGCCCTAAGATATTTGTCATCATACGAGGCCCTTCCTTAAGTTCGATCAGGGCAACGACATACGGCACTAAGTGATCAAATTCTTTCATCGGTGCACGTCTGACTACGGTAAAGCTATGAACCACGCCAAGTCCACTGGCTTGAATCCATTCAAGGTCAGTCGACCAACACGCAGGGCAAAGATAGCGCGGCATAAAGTGAAATTCTTTACAGTCTTTACAGCGTCTAATCATTAGACGCTCTTGATTCGCGCTATCCCAATACACTTGCGAATCAGGATTTGCGACGGGAATAGGCAATTCGGTGTTCATTGTTTTTCTCTTGCACAGGGTCAAAATTTTAGGTCTTTGGCGTTGCCAAAATCTGCCTCTCGGCGTTGGAGCGCCGCCTCAAGACCTTCATGAAACTCAGGATTTGACATGGCAAGCGCCTGGCCAAAACCTTCAAAGGCAAACATATCAGCGAGCGATGTTTCAAACGAACGCGCCATCAAAGTTTTAGCAAGCCCCATGACCTGTGCGGGGCCTTCGGCCAAGCGTTGCGCCTGCGCGAGTCCAGCATCATAGAGTTCAGCATCAGGCACCACTTTAAACACCAAGCCTAGCTGCGCAGCTTGCTGAGCCGTAAATGTGCCACCACTAAACAGAAAATTCTTTGCCTGAGCCATTCCAATTAATCTTGGCAAGTGATACATCATTCCGATATCGGGCATGACACCAAGCTTGAAGAAGCCCGACATAAATTTTGCGCTTTCGCTTGCGATCACAAGATCCCCGGTTAAGGCCAGGCCCATTCCTCCACCCACCGCGTGGCCGTTGACGCCAATGACGACGGGTTTATCGAGCCCTATCAACGGAAACAACCATGTTTTCAGTGCGCGGAAGCGACGATGTACCGTCCAGGGATCGCAACTGGTGGACAGCGCCTTCAGATCACCTCCTGAACAAAAGGTCGGGCCCTCAGCAGTCAAAAATACGCTTCTTACTTCGGCGTCATTATCTGCGAGGGCGACGGCCTCGCCCAATTGTTTTCGAAACTCTGGTGTCAGTGAGTTTCTATTTTCTGGACTATTCAGGCAGATGACCAGTACTGCACCAATTTTTGATGTTTTCACTAATTGCTTCGTCAATTTTTTCTCCGCAAATCCCTAGGATTAAAAGCTTGTGCGCGATGCATTACCAATTCGTTATGCGCGCTTAGGCAGACACATATTTCAACCACCGACCGCCATCGACCACCATGTTTTCACCCGTCACATAGGTGGCTAAGTCAGACGCAAGATAAGCAGCCGCATTCGCGATTTCGCTCTTTCGACCAAAACGACCTAAGGCGGTCTTCTTGCGCTCGAGCTCTTCTCGCCCCGTTTCTTGATAGAGACGCTGCACACCTAGGGTGTCCGCAATGGGTCCGGGTGAAATGGTGTTGACCCGAATATTGTCGCCACCCCACTCAACTGCAAGCGTACGAGACAATGAAATGATGCCCGCTTTAGCTGCGGCAGCATGCGCAGCTGCAGGCCAGCCACTCAGACCCAACATGGTCACAATGCTGATAATGCAGCCTCCGTACGCTGAATTTTTTAAATGCTTGTAACCGGCGCGACAGCCATAGAACGTGCCGTTCAAGTCGATATCGACAACTGTTCGCCAGCCATTAGGCGACAGTTCAGCAGTGGGACAGCTAAAGTTACCCGCAGCGTTATTCACCAAAATATCGAGACTACCAAGCTGCTCAACCGTCTTCTCAATGGTCGCTTCAACTTCGTCATAGTTTCGGACATCGGTTTTAAACGTGAGGGCTTTCAAACCTTCGACGGCCATTTCAGCCACAGCACCAT
>CALQNE010000268.1 GCA_943331855.1 Bordetella parapertussis | reverse complement strand
CTTATGACGATAAGGCGAATCCGACCGAAGGCACAAACGCCGTGCGCAAACTCATCGATCGTGATAGCGCGCAATACATTGTTGGGTTTTGCTGCTCTGGTCCGACTAGCGCCGTCGCTTCATTTATTGGTAAAGAGAAGGTCTTGATGCTAGTGGGCAATGCAGCCGAGCGCAGCATCACGACGCTGGGCGCGACAAACTTGCTGCGCACGCGCCCACCTGCAGACTTTACGGGTGCGGCCGCAGGTACGTTTGTTGCAAGTAAAGGCGCAAAAAATATTGCAGTCATCGGCTCGTTGGACGTCGGCTTCTATACGCAATATCTTGAAGCATTTGAGAAAGAGTTTGTAAAGGGTGGAGGCAAGATTATTGCGAAAGAGACCTTTGGTTTAAAAGATCGTGATATGACGCCGCAGCTGACCAAGGTGCGCGCCCTGAACCCCGACGCACTCTTGGTACTGGGCTACATTGAGCCTGCCGCGTTTGTTTACAGGCAGTCAGTTGAAATGGGTATGAAAGTGGCACGCTATGGTTTCACGAGTGGCAGCGAGGAGCAATTTTTAAAGGTCGCCACCACCGAGCAAATGGAAGGCGTGTGGGATTTGCGCCCGACTGAGCTGACCCTTGAGGCACTGGGCGCCACCGCGAAGACCTACGTTGCGAACTACACAAAAAAGTACGGTACGCCACCCTCGCCAAGCTCACCCTATGCCTATGACCAAGTCTATGTTTTGAAAAATGCGATTGAAGCGGCTGGCAGCGCGAGCGATCCGCTTAAGGTCGCAGCGGCCGCTTACAAGATCGGTGTGCCCACAGAGGCGGTGATGAAATACCTGCCCGTCGCGGGCATGATGTTTGATCAAAACGGACAGGCCTACACGTCAAATGGTGCTTTTCAATGGCAAAAGGGTAAGTGGATCTATGTGCAAGATCTGCCCTCTGACCCTGCGGCTTACTCGACGTACTTGAAGGGTCTGCGTAAATGATCGCTAGCGATCCAGCACAGGGATACTTGTGTGATTGAGTTTTTGCAACAGGTATTCAATGGCTTGGCGATTGGGGCGGTCTATACCCTGATCGCCATTGGCTTGACGATTGTCTTCGGTATCTTAGGGATTGCGCACTTTGCTCACGGTGTCGTGGCGATGTCGGGTGGCTATGTCACGTTCTTTTTAATCGAAAAATTGGGCGTGCCATTTTTTGTTGCGATGATGCTTGCGATGTTGGTGGGCGCGATCCTAGGTTTGCTGGTTGAGCGGTTTGCGTATCGGCCGGTACAAAACGCTGCGCACATCAACGCCTTCATTATTGCGCTTGGGTTGACGATGATGATCGATGGCTTAAATTTATTAGCCTTTGGCCCCGATCAGATGGTGATCCGTACGCCGTTTCAAAGCGTGTTCAATTTAGCGGGTTTGGTAGTGACAGAGTTGCGGGTATACGTGATGGTGACCACTGCCGTCCTGATTGTCGCCATGTCGTTTTTTGTGAGCCGAACTAAAACAGGTCGCGCGATTCGCGCTGTGGCGCAAAATCGTTCGGCAGCGATTTTGATGGGCGTCAATGTTAATGCGGTTGCGCTTGTGGTGTTTGGCTTGTCGTCAGCGCTGGGCGTTGCCGGTGGTGCCTTGGTGGGCGCCATGCTAGCGCTCGCCCCTGGTCTGGGCGAAAGCTTAGTGATCAAGGGTTTCGCAGTGTTGATCTTAGGTGGGTTAGGCTCTGTGCCTGGCGCGATTGTCGGAGGTTTAATTCTGGGTGTCAGCGAGGCACTGGCGGCAGGTTATTTATCGTCGGCGTATAAAGATGTGATCGCATTTTTAGTCATGATTGTGGTGTTGTTGTTTAGGCCTGAAGGCCTGTTGGGTAAAAAATGACTACAGCGAAAACATCCCTTGGCTGGGCGTTGCTGAGTCTGTTGGCGCTAGTGCTCGCGCCCGCTATGGTGCAGGTGCCTTACTTTTTGCATTTAGGGATTTTGGCCTTGATCTGGGTGATCGTTGCGCAAGGTCAAAATCTGGTGCAAGGTTTTACCGGCTATGTGTCAATCGCCGCCGCTGGCTTTATGGGGGTCGGCGCCTACGCGTCGACGTTGTTGACGAGTAAGCTTGGATGGTCCGTCTGGACAAGCATGGCTTGTGCCCCTTTGGTTGCCGGTTTGTTAGCGGTCGTGGTGGGATATCCTAGTCTAAGGGTTAAGGGCCATTATTTTGCGATTGTGACGATGGCGTATAACCTTGTGATTTTTATTGTGCTGATTAATTTCAGCTCGTTGACAGGCGGTGAATCTGGTATCACGGGTATCCCTAAGCCAGAAAATTTTTCTGTTTTGGGCCTGATCGTTAACTTTGAAACACGCACAGCTTACTATTACCTCACGCTGATCTTTGCGGTCTTGGCCACGACGGTTTGTGGTTTAGTTTTACATTCGCGGGTTGGGCGGGTATTGTTGGCGATTCGGCAAAACGAGCCACTGGTTGACGCGGCTGGGGTGTTCGCCTGGCGCTATAAGATGTTTGCCTTTGTGCTGAGTGCCGCCTTGTGTGGTGTTGCCGGGGCGCTGTATGCGCATTTCATTGGGTTCTTAAATCCTGAACCCTTCGGTGTCGATCAGTCTTTGAACGCAATTTTGGCAGTGATTCTGGGGGGGAGTGGTACCTTGGCGGGCCCTGCCGTCGGTGCTTTTCTCGTGGTCGCTTTACCTGAGGTGTTGCGGGTTGCCGAAACGTATCGACTCATCGTGTATGGTTTGTTGCTAGTATTGACAACAATTTTTATGCCACGCGGCATTATTCCACTCTTGACCCATGCTTGGGTTTGGTTGACGAGTCTCTTTAAACGACGTTGAGAGCATTGATGCACAGCACGCGTAGTCTGACCCAATGGTTTGAGCAGCTCGAGCGCTTTTGCGCTCAAGCAATGAGCCCCGAGTCTTTGCTTGGCCCCTATGATGCGGCTCGCGAGCGAAAACGAATCGCTCTTGCCGCAAGTTTCGGTCTGACTGGAGTTCAAGTCGCACTAGAGCATGGTGGCTTTGGCGCGCCTTATTCGATCAAAGCGAAGCTTGCCCAACGCTTAGCCGGTGTGGATTTCGGTGTGTCAATGGCAGTGATCAACTCACAGAATGTGGCCGATCATGTATCACGTTGGTTGCCTAGCGCGGTCTCGAAGCGTTGGGTGCCGGGGTTGTTGAGTGGCGACTTGATTGGTTGTACCGCCTTGACTGAGCCTGGGGCCGGATCGGATTTTTCAGCAATCACTACCCTTGCCGTTAAAACGAGAGACGGCTGGCGTTTGCAAGGTGAAAAAGCTTGGATCATCAATGCCAAAATTGCGGATGTATTTTTAGTCTACGCGCAGACACAGCCTGGCGCGGGTGCCGCCGGGATCGCTGCTTTTGTGGTTGAGGCAAAGCGCAAAGGTTTCGAGCGCTCTGGTGATGCGTTCACTTCAGTGGCGGCATTTAGCAGCACGGCCGGCTTTCGTTTGCAGGGATATGTTGCGCGGGATGACGAAGTGCTGCACGCTCCAGGTCTGGCGTTTAAGCGAGCGCTCGAATCCATCAATGGCGCTCGAGTGTATGTCGCAGCCATGTGTGTTGGCATGTTAGAAGAAAGTCTGCGTATCGCGCAAGCATATGGTCAACGGCGACAAACCTTTGGTCAAGTCTTAGAACAACATCAAGGCTGGCGCTGGGCACTTGCTGAGGCCGCGGTCGATCTTGAGGCTGCACGTGCGTTAGTGCAGTGTGCTGCACAGGCAATAGATGAAGGCGGTCAGTCGCAAGATCTGGCGGCGAAGGCTAAGGTGTTTGCTACGCGCGCTGCGCAACGACATTTACCGGCGTTGTTGCATGCCATGGGTGCCGAAGGTTTACGTGACAGCTACCCGTTGATGCGGCACGTTGCCGCAGCACAAGTTGCGACGTTGGTTGATGGTTCGACCGAAATGTTGCTTGAAAGAATCAGTAAAAACTTAAAAAACACAGGTTGAATGTTATGCGCGTATTTCAAATTGAGGGTGAATGGGGGCTTGAGCACTTAAAGCTCAGTACGCGACCGACCCCTAACCCGGCTGCCGGGCAAGTGTTGGTCAAAATGAAAGCGTCGTCAGTGAATTATCGCGACCCGATCGTCCCCGAGCGCGGATATGGCGCTGCGACGGGTACCTTGCCCTTGATACCCGTTTCGGATGGGATGGGCGAGGTTGTTGAACTCGGCACAGGGGTGACGCGTTTTAAAGTCGGTGACCGCGTGTGTCCGACGTACTTTCAAAAGTGGATTTCAGGCGAGCCGAATCAAGAGCGCTTGACGCATTCGTTAGGCGGTCCCATTGATGGCACGATGGCCGAGTATATGTGTTTGTCTGAAGAGGGCTTGGTTAAGATCCCGGCTTATTTATCGGATCTTGAGGCGGCAACGTTGCCTTGCGCAGCCGTAACTGCCTGGAGCGCCTTGGTGTCATGCGGTCAGGTCAAGCCGGGCGATCGTGTGTTGTTACAAGGCTCGGGTGGCGTGTCCCTCTTTGCTTTGCAGTTTGCAAAAATATTGGGTGCGCAGGTGACGGTCATTTCGTCAAGCAATGCCAAGATTGAGCGCTTAAAAGCCATGGGTG
>CALQNE010000267.1 GCA_943331855.1 Bordetella parapertussis | reverse complement strand
TACAACATCGGTAAGTACGAACAACGCCTCGAAATCGCCCGACGCTGTGTGAGTCGTACCGGGTGCTCGCTGTTGTATGCCAATCTTGTGGGTGGGCAAGACGAATTAATCTTCGATGGGGCGTCTTTTGCGATGGACGCGAGCGGAGCGCTTGTGGGCAGGCTGCCTGATTATGTTGCAGGACTAAGCATGGTCGAGGCTTTCAGCGACAGTCGTTTATCGTCCTGTTCTTCTGGCAATTCGGGAATAGCCTCAGAGGCCATCGCACCTGAGCTGGGTGTAGAGGCACAGGTCTGGCAAGCGTTGACCACCTGTCTAGCAGACTACGTAAAAAAGAATGGTTTTCGTACCGTCATCTTGGGTTTGTCCGGTGGCATTGACTCGGCGGTCGTCATGGCGATTGCGGTAGATGCCTTAGGTGCCGACAACGTTCATGCGGTAATGATGCCTTCGCGTTATACGGCCGATATTTCTCAGATCGATGCACGGGACATGGTCAAGCGTTTAGGCGTTGGTTACGAAGAAATTGCGATTGGCGACTTGGCTGCAAATTTTGATCAGGTGTTGGCCCCGATGTTTGCCGGCAAAGCCTTAGACGCGACCGAAGAAAATATTCAAGCTCGCTTGCGCGGTATGTTGCTCATGGCGTTGTCAAACAAGCTGGGCCATCTGGTGCTCACGACTGGTAACAAGTCTGAATTATCTACTGGGTATTGCACCTTGTACGGTGATATGGCGGGTGGTTTTGCTGTACTCAAAGACGTGGCAAAAACGCTGGTTTATCGTTTGGCTCGTTGGCGCAATACACAGTCTGAAGTGATCCCAGAGCGCATCATTACCCGCCCACCTTCCGCCGAGTTGCGACCCGATCAGACGGATCAAGACAACTTGCCTGAATACGACGTGATAGACGGTATTATTGAGCGCTATGTTGAGAAAAATCAGTCGGCGGCAGAGCTCGTTGCGGCGGGATTTGCCCCCGAAGCAGTCGAGCAAATTGTGCGTCTGATCCGGATCAATGAGTACAAACGTCGTCAAAGTCCACCGGGGCCACGTATTACGGGCCGCGCCTATGGGCGTGATTGGCGGTATCCTTTATCTAACGGTTTTCGTGAATCTCTTTAATTCTTTTGCACTGGATCCATCATGAAGCAAGTCACTGCAATCATTAAACCCTTTAAGCTTGATGAAGTCCGCGAGGCTTTGGCCGAGGTCGGTGTGAACGGCTTAACCGTCACCGAAGTCAAAGGTTTTGGACGTCAAAAAGGTCATACCGAGTTGTATCGTGGGGCCGAGTACGTTGTCGATTTTTTACCAAAAATCCGCATCGAAATGGTCATCCCTGATGCAATGGTCGATAATGTCATCGAAGCGATTGTCAAGGCTGCACGAACCGGCAAAATCGGTGACGGCAAGATCTTTGTCATGCCCGTCGAGCAAGCGATTCGGATTCGAACCAGTGAAAGCGGCGACGCGGCTCTTTAACGATGAAGCAATTTGATTGGTCTAATCCGTACCCGACTGTCCGTATCCCCGTTTTTGCACGCAACATCGTATCCACATCGCATCCGCTTGCGGCGCAGGCGGGCTTGCGTATGCTCCTTAAAGGCGGCTCTGCCGTCGATGCGGCAATTGCGGCTGCGGCCACCATCACGCTGGTCGAACCCGTTTCGTGTGGTTTAGGGGGTGACGCCTTCGCCATTGTGTGGGATGGTAAAACGTTACAAGGTTTAAATGCGTCGGGTTATGCGCCTGCTACCTGGAATGTCGACTACTTCAAAAACAAGTATGGCGTGAACGAAAAGGGCTTGGCCAAGGCGCCCAAGCGTGGGGTGGATGCCATCACGATTCCGGGTGTTGTGGCCGGTTGGGCGGCCTTACATGAGCGCTACGGAAAATTACCGTTTGCCGACTTAATGCAGCCCGCCATCGAAATCGCCGAGCGTGGTTATGCAGTGCCACCTGTCGTGGCTCAAAAGTGGGCGGCTGCGGTACCTGAACTCAAAGATCAACCTGGCTTTGCTCAAACGTTTATGCCCAATGGCCGGGCCCCCCATGTGGGCGAGCGTTTCGTCTTTAAAGATGCCGTGAATACGCTGCGTCGCATCGGCGAAACGAAGGGACGAGACCTTTACGAAGGCGAAACAGCTGAAAAAATCATTGCCTGGATTCAAGCGCATGGTGGCGTTCATACGCTTGACGATTTGCGCAGCTACAAACCAGATTGGGTCACGCCGATATCAAAAAATTACCGCGGCTACACCTTGCACGAGATCCCACCAAACGGGCAGGGTATCGCGGCGTTGATGACGCTTGGCATTCTTGAGCATTTTGATCTGGCCAGCCTAAAGGTCGATTCGGTTGAATCCCAGCATCTTCAGATTGAGGCGATGAAGCTTGCGATGGCGGATTTGTACCGCTACGTGTCGGATGGTCGGAGTATGGAGGTCACGCCCGAACAAATGCTTGACCCAACGTATCTTGCCTCGCGCGCCAAGCTGATTGATCCAAATAAAGCCACGCATTTTGCTCCAGGCCTACCCGCAACGGGTGGCACGATTTACCTGACGGCTGCTGATGAAAGCGGCATGATGATCTCGTTCATCCAATCCAACTACATGGGCTTTGGTTCTGGTGTGGTCGTGCCGGGCACGGGCGTGAGTTTGCAAAACCGTGGTGTGGGGTTCTCGATGGATCCGAACTCACCCAATGTCGTTGCCGGCCATAAAAGACCTTTCCATACAATTATTCCGGGTTTCTTGACCCGTGATGGCGTACCGGTGATGAGCTTTGGTGTCATGGGCGGGGATATTCAGCCGCAAGGGCACGTGCAAACCGTTGTACGCATGTTGGATTACAACCAACAACCCCAAGCCGCCTGCTGTGCCCCCCGCTGGAAGGTCAACCGAGACTTCACACTCGATGTCGAGTCAACCATGCGGGCTGAGACCATTGCAGGCTTAAAGGGCTTAGGCCATCAGCTTAAGGCAATTGACGACCCGTATATGGATTTCGGTTCGGGGCAGTTTATTTGGCGCTTGTCGGATCTGCAAGAAGACGGTTACGTCGCGGCGAGTGACAGCCGTCGAGATGGCCAGGCCGTTGGCTTTTGAGGCGGTGGCAAAGATTATTTTGTCGCGCGCCTAAAATCAAATTTAGTGACACAAAGCGCAGCTAAAAAATACGCCGGCTGCAAGTCGACTTGACCATAGGCAATACGCATCTGAAACTAGGGTAAGTACTGAGTTATGAATACCCTAATTCGCAGGGTTTTAAGCATAAAAAATCTGACACTTAGCTGAAAGCGTCTTAAAATTGTCACGTAGATTTTTTTCTAGGAGCCCTTTATGTCCCAAGTCAAACTGACCCGGCGTCAGTTTTTTCAGGTGACCGGTGCTGGCCTTGGTGCCAGCAGCATGACCGTCATGGGTCTTGCACATGCCGCTGATCCGGTATTTGCAAAACCGAACAAACTTGAAAAAACAACCGAAACACGTAGTACCTGTCCTTACTGTTCTGTGAGCTGTGGTGTGCTGATGTACAGCCGCAAAGACGCGAGCGGTAAGTTGAAGGTGATGCACGTTGAGGGTGATCCTGATAATCCAGTGAACAAGGGCACGCTGTGTCCCAAGGGCGCTGGTATCCTCGACATGATCGAGAGCCCAAATCGTTTGCAGTTTCCTGAAGTGCGCGAGCCAGGCACAAACGAATGGAAGCGCATTTCTTGGGACGAAGCGTTGACGCGCATTACTAAGCGCATGAAGGCTGATCGCGATCAGAACTTTGTGGCAAAAAATGCAGCGGGCGTGACCGTGAACCGCTGGAACACCTTCGGAATGCTGGTGAGTTCGGCTTCAAATAACGAAGCCGGTTATCTCAGCGCCAAGGTGTTGCGTTCGCTCGGCGTTGTTGCACTCGATACACAAGCGCGTATTTGACACGCCCCGACGGTAGCCAGTCTGGCTCCGACGTTTGGGCGCGGTTCGATGACCAACCACTGGGTTGACATCAAAAACGCTGACTTAGTATTGATTATGGGCGGTAACGCTGCTGAGGCACATCCTTGCGGCTTTAAATGGGTGATTAAGGCCAAGGCTCAACGCGGCGCTAAGCTCGTTGTGGTTGACCCGCGCTTCACGCGTTCTGCTGCGGTGGCCGATTACTACGCGCCGATCCGTGTCGGGGCGGATATCGCCTTTTTGGGCGGCGTGATCAATTACCTGTTGGCCAACGACAAAATCCATCACGAGTACGTCAAGCACTATACAAACTCGGCCTTTTTGATCAACCCAGATTACGGGTTTAAAGATGGCCTGTTTACAGGCTATGACGAAGCCAAGCGTTCGTACGCAAAAGGTACCTGGACATACCAAATGGAAGACGGGTTTGCCAAGGTTGATCCAACCTTGCAAGACCCGAACAGCGTCTTCCAGTTGATGAAAAAGCACTACTCGCGCTATACGCCTGAGTTAGTCAGCAGCATCACCGGCACACCTCAAGATCAATTCTTGAAAGTGTGCGAGATGATTGCTGCGACCTCTGCAGCCAACAAGACGATGACGATCTTGTATGCGCTGGGTTGGACGCAACACTCAGTGGGCTCTGAAAATATTCGCACCATGGCAATTATTCAGTTGCTGTTG
>CALQNE010000266.1 GCA_943331855.1 Bordetella parapertussis | reverse complement strand
TTGCCTGCAGACAAAGAAATGGTTCTGCCTGGTGATAACGTTTCGATGACGATCAAGCTGTTGGCACCAATCGCCATGGAAGAAGGCCTGCGTTTTGCAATCCGCGAGGGTGGCCGTACCGTTGGCGCCGGCGTCGTTGCAAAAATCTTGAAGTAAATTTTTAAACTGCGGGTCAGTGGCCCGCAGCAATTCGCTCTTTGGAAATCATCATGAAAAATCAGAAAATCCGCATCCGTCTGAAAGCCTTTGATTACAAACTCATTGATCAGTCGGCCGCCGAGATTGTTGATACAGCGAAGCGCACAGGTGCTGTGGTACGTGGCCCCGTGCCGTTGCCAACACGCATTCGTCGTTTTGACGTGTTGCGCTCGCCACACGTGAACAAAACTTCACGTGACCAGTTTGAGATTCGTACGCACCAGCGTCTGATGGATATTGTTGACCCAACCGACAAAACAGTTGACGCGCTAATGCGCCTTGATTTGCCAGCTGGCGTAGACGTAGAAATCGCACTGCAATAAGTAAAACGGGCTTAACCGCCCGGTGGTTTACACCAGCAAGTTAGTTTCGCTTGCAGGTGTTCCCAAAAAAATGCTAGAATGCAAGACTTGCCAGAATTTTTGGCAATATAAAAGGGATATTTAAAGCCCAGCAGTACATGAGCACCCGAAAATATTCGGGTTTTATCAGCCCCGACCAATCGTAGTCGGGATTTGGGGTCCAACCCCGGAGAAAACGATGTCGACATCGACACCCACGCCTGCCGCACATCGGCTTGGTCTGGTGGGCCGCAAGGTCGGCATGACGCGCATTTTTACTGATGATGGCGAGTCCATCCCTGTAACAGTGCTCGACGTGTCGAACAATCGCGTCACCCAAGTTAAGTCGCTTGAGTCTGACGGCTACGCCGCCATTCAAGTTGCTTACGGTGCACGCCGCGCCTCCAGAGTAGCCAAGTCGCAAACCGGACACTATGCCAAAGCTGGTGTAGAAGCCGGAAGCATCCTTAAAGAATTTCGTCTCGACCCTGCTCGCGCAGCTGAATTCACGCCTGGTAGCGTGGTCGCTGTTGAAAGCGTGTTCGAAGCTGGTCAGCAAGTTGACGTTACCGGTACCACTATCGGTAAAGGTTTCGCTGGCACGATCAAGCGCCACCACTTCAAGTCGCAACGCGCCTCGCACGGTAACAGCCGTTCGCACCGCGTTCCTGGCTCGATTGGTCAAGCTCAAGATCCTGGCCGTATTTTCCCCGGTAAGCGCATGTCAGGCCACCTTGGCGATGACACCCGCACCGTGCAAAACCTTGATGTTGTCCGTGTTGACGCCGAACGTGGCCTGCTGATGGTTAAGGGCGCTGTCCCTGGCTACGCAGGTGCCGATATCGTTGTGCGTCCGGCCATCAAAGCCCCCGCCAAGAAAGGAGCCTAATCGATGGATATCAAGCTCCTAAATGATCAAGGTCAGTCTTCAGCAACCTTTGCTGCACCTGATACTGTATTTGGTCGTGACTTTAATGAAGCACTGGTTCATCAAATCGTGATTGCCTTCCAGGCAAACGCACGCTCTGGTAACCGCGCTCAGAAAACACGCGCCGAAGTTCACCACTCAACTAAAAAACCATTTCGTCAAAAAGGTACAGGCCGCGCCCGTGCTGGTATGACATCCTCGCCTTTGTGGCGTGGGGGTGGTCGCATATTCCCTAATTCGCCTGAAGAAAATTTCAGCCAAAAAGTGAACAAGAAAATGTATCGCGCTGGTTTGCGTTCGATTCTTTCACAATTGGCGCGCGAAGATCGTATCTCAATCGTTGATTCATTTACGCTTGACTCACCTAAAACCAAGCTTGCTGCTGATAAGCTCAAGTCAATGGGTTTAGAGTCAGTGCTAATCATCACCGACTCGGTTGACGAAAACGTATACCTCGCTACACGTAACTTGCCCCACGTTGCTGTTGTTGAACCACGCAACACTGATCCCCTGTCTTTGATTCACTACAAAAAGATCGTGATCACCAAAACGGCAATTGCTCAACTCGAGGAGATGCTGGCATGAACGATCATCGTCTAATGCAAATCATTCTGGCTCCGATCGTGACTGAAAAAGCCACCTTCGTAGCTGAGAAAAACAATCAAGTTGCCTTTCGCGTGATTGCAGATGCAACCAAGCCTGAAATCAAAGCGGCTGTCGAACTGCTCTTTAAAGTTCAAGTTGAAGATGTTCAGGTTTTGAATCGTAAAGGTAAGGCTAAACGATTTGGTCGGTTTGTTGGTCGTCGGCGCAACGAGCGCAAAGCGTATGTTTCGCTTAAAGATGGTCAAGAAATCAACCTGGCGGAGGTCAACTAAATGGCACTCTTAAAAACCAAGCCAACCTCGCCTGGTCGTCGTGGCATGCTCAAGGTGGTCACACCTAATCTGCACAAAGGCGCGCCGGTTGCTTCTTTACTCGAAAAGAAAATCCGTGGTTCTGGCCGTAATAACAACGGTCACATCACAATTCGCCATCGTGGCGGCGGTCATAAGCAGCACTATCGTTTGGTAGATTTCAAGCGCAACAAAGACGGGATCCCCGCCAAAGTTGAGCGTCTTGAATACGACCCAAACCGTACTGCACATTTGGCCCTGCTCTGTTACGCAGACGGCGAGCGTCGCTACATCATTGCTCCTCGCGGTCTTGAAGTTGGCGCATCGCTAGTTTCTGGTATCGAAGCTCCAATTCGTACTGGTAACACGCTGCCAATCCGTAATATCCCAGTGGGTACAACAATTCACTGCATCGAAATGTTGCCTGGCAAGGGTGCGCAAATGGCGCGTTCGGCCGGTGCATCGGCAGTGCTGTTGGCTCGCGAAGGCACTTACGCGCAGGTTCGCCTGCGCTCGGGTGAGGTTCGTCGAGTTCACATCGAATGTAGAGCCACCATTGGCGAAGTCGGTAACGAAGAACACAGCTTGCGCCAAATTGGTAAAGCTGGTGCTGTTCGTTGGCGCGGCATTCGTCCTACGGTGCGTGGTGTTGCCATGAACCCAGTTGATCATCCACACGGTGGTGGTGAAGGTCGTACTGGCGAAGGCGGAGAGCCACGCAGTCCATGGGGTACCCCAGCTAAGGGTTACAAGACCCGTAGCAACAAGCGGACGGACAATATGATCGTCCAACGCCGCAAGCGTAAATAAGAGGGCGAATCATGTCACGTTCAGTCAAGAAAGGCCCATTCGTCGATGCACACTTGATCAAAAAGGTCGAGGTTGCTATTGCCGAAAAAGGTAAAAAACCGATCAAAACCTGGTCGCGCCGCTCCACAATTTTGCCCGAGTTTGTTGGGTTAACAATTGCGGTTCACAACGGTCGCCAGCACGTTCCTGTTTATGTTAACGAGAACATGGTCGGCCATAAACTCGGCGAGTTTGCGCTGACCCGTACGTTCAAGGGACACGCAGCAGACAAAAAGGCCAAGAGGTAAGAAATGGAAACTTCAGCCATTATCCGTGGGGTGCACATCTCTGCGCAAAAAACCAGACTCGTTGCGGATCTGATCCGTGGTAAATCTGTTGCTCAGGCATTAAACATCCTGACCTTCACTAACAAGAAGGCCGCAGGCATCCTCAAGAAGGCCGTTGAATCGGCCATCGCGAATGCCGAACATAACGACGGTGCAGATATCGACGAACTCAAGGTCACCACGATTTTTGTGGACAAGGCCGAGTCGATGAAGCGCTTTTCCGCACGAGCCAAAGGGCGCGGTAACCAGATTGAAAAGCAGACTTGTCACATCACTGTGAAGGTCGGAGCTTAAGGAGTCACGATGGGTCAGAAAATTCACCCGATTGGGTTCCGCCTTGCGGTTACACGTAATTGGGGCTCGAAGTGGTACGCAGACGGTAAAGATTTCGGCAGCATGCTTGCTTCCGACATTCGCGTTCGCGAATACCTGAAAAAGAAATTGAAGCTTGCTTCTGTTGGACGTGTTGTGATCGAGCGCCCAGCCAAGAATGCACGCATCACGATTTACTCGGCACGTCCGGGCATTGTGATCGGCAAACGTGGCGAGGACATCGAAGGCCTCAAGTCTGATTTGCAACGCTTGATGGGCGTGCCTGTTCACGTCAATATCGAAGAAATTCGTAAACCTGAAACCGATGCTCAGCTGATCGCAGATTCAATTTCGCAACAGCTTGAAAAGCGGATCATGTTTCGCCGTGCTATGAAGCGCGCCATGCAAAACGCAATGCGTCTGGGTGCTCAAGGCATCAAGATCATGAGCGCAGGGCGTCTGAATGGTATCGAGATTGCTCGGACAGAATGGTATCGCGAAGGTCGCGTGCCACTTCATACCTTGCGTGCGAATATTGATTACGGTACCTCTGAAGCCCATACCACCTATGGTGTGATTGGCATCAAGGTTTGGGTTTACAAAGGCGATATGTTGGCCAATGGTGAAACTGCCGTTGAAACCGTAGCGCCCCGCGAAGAAGAGCGTCGTCCGCGTCGCGCACCACGTGCTGACAAGCCCGAAGGTGCACGTCCCGCAGGTGCCGCGCGTCCCGCAGGTCGTGGTCGTGCGCCGCGCAAGGCTGATGCCGCGCCCGCGCCAGAAGGAGAATAAGCATGCTGCAACCAGCGCGCAGGAAATATCGCAAAGAGCAGAAG
>CALQNE010000265.1 GCA_943331855.1 Bordetella parapertussis | reverse complement strand
TCCATTCTCGGGATCAGATAAGGATCGTAGGGAGGCACACGGTCGGTTTCCATGCGCGACACCTGAGCCGCACTCATGGTGACCTCTGACATCGAGTCAAAACATAGATAGTCGACCTGTCCCCGGTTCATCAGATCGGTCGCGGGTTCAAAACGATCGCGAGACCAGCCTGCTGCAGAGCCCATCCGCACCTTCTTGCCCGTTTTTTTCTGAGCCATTAGGCAGCCCTCTTCAAGGCATCAGAACGACCAACATAGTTATCGGGCATCTGTAACGGCATCGTTAGCATCAAAGACGAAAGCGCTTTGCCAGACTCTTCAAAGGCGAGGGTACGCGACCGCCCCCCTTCAAGCACATCCGTCATCACAAAATTTAAGGCGCCAATTAACGGCACTTCATAGCGACGAATCACGCCCTTGGTAATCGGGCCGTATAAGGCTTGAACAGCTTCAATCGTGACTTGTTCAAGTAGCACTGAATAATCACCGATATCGTAGGCGATGACCGATACCATCGAATCATTACCTTTTTCACCCGACCGAGAGTGCGCGACTTCTCGTAATGCCATTGTCTTCATGTTGATCTCTATACAATTAATCGATTGTTGCGCCCGTTTCTTTAATCACGGCGGCCCATTTAGCAATATCCTGAACAAGAAACTGGCGAAACTGATCCGACGTTCCCGCGGCTAAGGTAAACCCCTGCTGCGCAAGTTGTTGAATCACCTCAGGACGCGCCGATACTTTAGCCAAAGATTTCTGCAATGTTGCCGCCACACCGTCTGGTAATTTTGCAGGCCCAAATAACCCCATCCAGGCGGTTGCATCAAAATCAGCGATGCCTTGCTCACCGGGCGTTGGAAGATCTGGCAGCAACGAAGTACGTGTAGGCGCCAGCACTGCTAAGGCTTTAAGCTTATTCGCCTTAATCTGCGATACCAAGGCAGGCACTTGATAAATAATGATCGGCACATGATTTGCAACGACATCGGTCACAGCCTGCCCGACCTCTTTATACGGCAAGTGATTGAACTTTGTACCCGTGCGCAGCATAAACAGTTCGCCCGCGAGCTGACCCGAGGAGGCAATCCCACCTGTTGCAAAACTCATACCTGGCTTAGCTTTGGCCAAGGCAATCAGCTCATTTAAATTACTGACAGGTAAATCGTTATTCACGGCCAACAAATTTGGGAAGTACGCCACTAAAGAAATCGGGGTGAAATCACGCAAGACGCGATAGGGTACGCTTTTCATCATCGACTCATTAATTGAGTGCGAAGAGATCGTACCCATCACTAGCGTATAGCCGTCCGCGGTCGCTCTAGCCACTGCCGCACTGCCGATTGTGCCGCCAGCGCCTGCCTTGTTTTCGACGATGATTGCCTGTCCTAAATCCGCAGCCATTTCTTTGCTAATCACGCGCGCCAAGATATCGGTGCTAGACCCTGCGCCGTAGGGCACAATCAAGGTGATAGAGCGATTAGGATAGCTAGGCTCAGCTGCAAACACCTGAGGCAAAACAAAGCAATAGGAGAATGCAAGGGCTCGCCAAAATACCGATGCACGCCTCGGAAAATGGTTCTTCATATGTCTCTTTTATAATTGTGGGTAGCGGCACGTTGACGTACCTGTACCTCAATATAGACGGATGACTGCCCACAGGCAAGCTAGGCGGATCACTTACGGGCCGAAGCTCGAGCGCAGTTGTATTCCCCAGGCGTGATCGACTTTGGTTAATACGTAAAGCGACTCGTACACCCCAATAACAGAGTCATCACTACGAAACCGCGTATAGCTTAAGGCGTAATGCGCCTTAATATCGCTGCACTGCACCAACTCGCGTGAAACCCAACTGCTGTATTTCCAATCATCCTCGCGCCGCAGTCGCTCAAACAAATCCATCGGGTTATCGCCCGCTTTGGGATAGATTTTAATTTGTCCGCCAGCAAAACGAACATGCGGGAAATGCATCGCTGCGTCCATCGCCTGCGCATCATAGCGATTAAGCCCGTCCATGAAGCGATCGAGAACTGACATACAGGCTTGATTAAGTTCTGGGTTTTTCTGTGCAAGCGGGTTCATAATTTTTTTATACTTCCTTAAGCTTAATCAGCTTATTCCGGTTTGATCCCTGCGGCACGCGCAATATTGTTGGTATTCGCAATTTCTGATTTAACAAAAGCGCCAAAGAGTTCAGGCGTGCCGTACCGGGCCTCGTCTCCCAATGTCAGACCGCGCGACGTAAAATTATCGAGCATATCCCGCTCACGCAAGACCTGATTAATAGTCTGATTGAGTTTCTTCAACACTCCCTCGGGCATACCAGCGGGGGCCATGACCCCATACCACATCGCTGTTTGAAAACCTGCTAGTCCAGATTCGACAACAGTTGGCACATTTGGATACTGCGGCGAACGTCCGGTATCCGCCATCGCAACCAATCTGAGTTGACCGCTTTGAATATGTGGTTTGACTGCTGCAAGCGCCGTAATCATCAATTGCACTTGGCCTCCTAGCAAATCAGTAATGGCAGCGGCAGCACCCTTGTACGGAATCGAACCAATATCCACCCCTCCAAGCTGACCAAACAAGACCCCAGCTAAGTGCTCAGAGCCCCCCAGTCCGGTGTTGCCAAAATTAAGAGTTGCCGGCTTTGCTTTAGCCAATGCGATTATTTCTTTAACACTTTGGGCAGGCAACGCAGTGTTAACGACAAGCGCCAACTCAGTAAAAGCAATAAACGCAACGGGCGTGAAATCCTTCAAGGAGTCGAAGGGCATCTTCGCGTAAAAACTAGGATTGGTAATGAAACCGGTTCCGTTTACGATCAGCGTATGGCCATCAGGAGGCGCTTTCGCGACCATATCATTACCAATGATGGTATTAGCGCCCGGCTTATTCTCTACGATCACACGTTGATTAAACACAACGCTCAGCTTAGTCGCGAGCAACCTCGCAATCGTGTCGTTACCACCGCCCGGACCGTAAGGCGAAATGATCCTTATCTGTTTGGCAGGAAATTCTTGCGCCAAAAGCGGACTACTAACAGTCACCGAAAGCAGACCGATGATGAAACCAAGCAAGTAATGTCTTTGCATCAACGTCTCCAAAAGGTGAATGTCGCCATCTGATGCAGCGTACCATCAAGCACGTCAACCTTCGATATAAATCAGTATTTTTCGAATGACGCACAAAAATGCTGCGCCGCATGATTGCTTATTCAATTCAGACACTCGTACTATGGACCTCACGGGGCTGTACAAGTGCTTTGCTTCTAATACTAAATCGATCATCTAAAAGGACGCGCATGAAACTGGCCTGCTTTAATCACACTCACCTTGGTGTCGTCAGCGACGATGAAAAAATTATCGATGTGACCGATCTTGCTGAACCACTAGCGGGACACAATCTACAGCAAATCGTGGAAAAGGTTTTAAGCAACTGGACACAGATGCAACCGAAATTTGAAGCGGCACTCAAGAGCCGTCCCGGCGTTCCGATCAACACTGTTTCGTTACTATCTCCGATCCCTGAGCCATCAAAAATACTCTGCTACGGGTTGAATTTCTCTGAATTCGGCATGGTTCCCCCACTAGACAAAGAAATTTTTATCAAACCAGCCAGCTCATTAATCGGTAGCGGTGGCACGGTCGTACTGCCAGAAGTTGAAGCCAATCTTTTTTATCACGAAGCAGAACTCGGGATAGTGATAGGTAAGCCCGCATATAAGCTAGCCAAGGGCACGGGCATGGATGTCATTTTTGGCTACACCAATTACATCGATGTCACCGCGCGCGCGGCGGTTGGCAATGGCGTCATCATGCCCAATGGTCGTTATAGCCTGTTCACCGGAAAATCATGGGACACTTTCTCGCCGATGGGCCCTTATCTTGTCACTGCGGATGAGGTCGGTGATCCTTTAAAGCTACAAGTACGCTTTTGGTTGAACGACATCTTGCGGCAAGATTTTCCAATGAGTGATATCGCATTTACGATTGCCGATTTAGTTGAAAACGTGAGTCATATAACAAGTCTGAGAGTGGGTGATGTCATCACAACGGGAACAAACCACTCAGGTTTGTGCGCGCTACAACATGACGATCAGGCTGTACAAGAAATTGATAAATTAGGAAAACTGAAAGTCTCGATTTCTGACTCTTTGCGTCGAACCTGGCCACGCGAACCGTTTAAAGATCTACTTGAGAATATATATAAGCTAGGAAAAAGGTAGTCCCCCATCCACGCAGGCGGAGAATTCATGATGAGTCATACCCACGTGTTCAACGGATTCAAATACCTCGCAGCCCTAGCTGTCCTTATTTCGTGCATCCAAGCCTCATTTGCACAAACCTACCCAAACAAGCCCATTCATCTCGTTGTCCCATACGCTGCAGGTAGCACAACAGACCTACAAGGACGGATGATCGCGGAAGTATTATCCGAAGCATTAAAACAACCCGTCATTGTTGAAAATCGGATTGGCGCCAGTGGAACGATCGGCTCCGAGCGTGTATCCAGAGCCCTCCCCGATGGCTACACGCTGGTACTAGGCAGTGCAGCCAGCCATCTGGCACCAATGATCCTGATGGCTAAACCACCTTACGACTCTCTGAAAGATTTTTCACCGGTTTCTTTAGTCACAAAGTACCCAAATGCAGTCGTGGTTTCCAAGTCATTGAACATCGCTGACATGAGAGGGCTCATACAGCACATC
>CALQNE010000264.1 GCA_943331855.1 Bordetella parapertussis | reverse complement strand
TTGCCACCGGTACCGACAATCACCTCTGCAGTCGAATACTCAAGCTGATTTTCACGCAGAAATTTATCGCGCACAGCGGCTTTTAATTCAGGCGTGCCCCCGATGTCGGTGTATTTTGTTTTTGAGGCCGCCATGGCGCGCACCACGGCCTCAATCACATTTGGAGGCGTATCAAAATCAGGCTCGCCAGCCGTCAAACCCACCACATCATGCCCCGCTGCCTTAAGCGCGCGCGAACGTTGCGTGGCCATCGAACTGGGGGATGGCTTGATTCGATTCAGACGGTCGGCAATGAAAGACATGGTTTGGTGCCTTAAGTGTGATTAAAGTCAACGACACCGTAAAGTTACCATGTCCGGTCACATCGCTTATTTCACCAACAACACAGGTTGAGAGGCTCGCGCCAAAACACGTTGCGCCACAGAGCCAATAAAAAAATCGGCAATGGCACCACGCCCTTTAGATCCCAACACAATCATGTCAAACTTACCTTTATCAGCAAAGCTGATGATTTCGTTAGGCACATTGCCAACCAAAATAGCCATATCGTGCTTAATACCAGACGCATTCAAGACCTTCATCGCGGGTTTAAGCTCTTTATCACTGAGTTCACGCAGATAATCGGTAACGACCGAAGGACCCACAAATGCTCTTGCGTGACGAATCCCCGCGTCGTCATGCACGCTAATTAGGGTGATTGAACTACCCTTTGAAGTACTGTTTTCGATCAGGTCCATAGCGCGTTTGAGCGCGCGCAAGGAATTTTTTGAACCATCGGTGGCGACTAACATTTTCATGATTTGCTCCTCAAGCAAGACGAGAACTCAGTGTAGGAGCAGGCAGCGCGACGCCGCTGAATTGAAGCAGCAAGAACTTGATCTAGATCAATAAGATGCTTGGAAAACGGAGATTAGTCGCGGCTTTAAAACCGTGTATTTTTGATGGTGCCGACGGCGAGACTCGAACTCGCACAGCTTTCGCCACTACCCCCTCAAGATAGCGTGTCTACCAATTTCACCACGTCGGCACGTGTACTGCAGATAATATTGATGAGTACTTTTTTGAAAAACTGCGTTGAGGTTTTACGCAGTTTCAGTCAGCGCGAGAGTGTAGCACGCAGGGGCCAGTTTCAGCCTCTGTGTGCCGTCAAAATCACTTTGCTGGGGGCACTGCTGGCGCACTTGGAACAGCCGCACCAGGAATCACTGCCGCAGGTGCAGCGGGCACACCTGGAACAGAATTGCTTGGCATGACGGCGCCCGGAACAACGGCTGGGCTATTGGGCACGCCGGGTACTACCGATCCAGCGGGTGGCGCGGCAGGCGCCGTCTGAGAGAAGTTTTGCATAATGCCCGAGTCTTGCCCCTTTGTGCCGCGATTGGTCACATAGGCCAAGCCAATGGTCGTGATAAAAAACACGACAGCGGCCCACTTGGTGGCGCGCGACATAAAGTTTGCGGCACCCGTTGCACCAAACAAACTACCGGCCGACCCACTGCCAAACGCCGAACCCATATCCGCGCCCTTTCCTTGCTGCAAAAGCACCAAAGAAATGATGGTTAACGACGACAAAATCTGCACAACCAGCAGAAGAGTAAACATCCAAGACATTGAAAGACTCCGAAAACTAAACGACTCAACCGATAACTGACGACGCTGCCTTAAACCGCGATCGCCAGAAAATCTTCAGCCACTAAAGATGCACCGCCGACTAACGCACCGTCGATATCGGGCATCGCAAACAAACTGGCGGCATTCGCAGCTTTCACGCTGCCGCCATACAAAATTTGAACTTGACTCGCGGCAACAGCCTGCAACGCAGCCCGAATCGCGGCGTGAACTTCTTGCGCCTGCTCGGGTGTGGCAGTGCGCCCTGTACCAATTGCCCAAACAGGCTCATAGGCCACAACCATTTTTTTAACAGCCTCAGCTCCCAGGGCCAGCACAGGAGCCAACTGTTGCTGAATCACTGCCAAGACCTGATTGGCATCGCGTTGGGCAAGGGACTCGCCCACACAAACCACTGGTGTCAGACCAGCAGCCAATGCCGCTTTTGCTTTATCTGCCACCAGCTGATCCGACTCAGCGTGCATTGAGCGCCGCTCTGAATGGCCGACCAACACATAACGGCAGGCGAAATCTTTTAGCATTGCGCCAGACACCTCGCCAGTGAACGCACCGTGGGTTTGCGTGCTGAGATCTTGCGCACCCCAGGACACCGACGAACCGCTCAGTACCTGTGCTGCTTGCGCTAAATAGGGAAAAGGAACACAGACGGCCAGTTGCGCACCCGAGGCCAAGTTGCCCGCGCCTGCGCGCACCCCTGCGAGCAATTTCGCGTTATCCGCCAAATTGCCGTGCATTTTCCAGTTGCCCATAATTAGGCGAGTACGCGATGCTGTCATAGGACACAACCCTGCTATTTACGCTAAACCAACGACATAAAGTCGAGATAACCCAAGATTGTATCCTGTCATACCGTATTGCGGAAACACTTAAGCCGTTGTGAGGATGATTTTGCCGATTTGTTCACCCGCTTCCATCATGGCGTGGCCCTGGGCTGCCTGTTCAAGCGGCAAGGTTTTGAAGATCACAGGCTTGATCTTGCCCGTACTTAAAAGCGGCCAGACGTGCTTTTGCAGAGCTCGGGCGATCTCAGCCTTGAACGCGACCGGACGAGGCCTTAGGGTTGAACCGGTAATCGTCAAGCGCCTGCGCATCAGCTCGGCAGAGCTAAACGTTGACTTACCGCCCCCTAAAGTCGCGATCAGCACGATACGGCCATCGTCAGCCAGGCACTTGAGTTCGCGACCGATATAGTCGCCCGCCACCATGTCCAAAATCACATTGACGCCCTTTTTTTGGGTCAAGGCATTCACTTCTTCGACAAAATCTTGCGTTTTGTAATTAATGCCCTTGGCAGCGCCCAATATTTCAACGGCGCGCGCGCGTTCATCGCTACCAACTGTGGCGTACACCACATGGCCCAACGCGCTGGCCAATTGCACCGCTGTGGTGCCGATCCCGCTTGCGCCACCATGCACCAGAAGACTTTCACCCGCCGACAGTTGCCCGCGATCAAAAACGTTGCTCCAAACCGTGAAATAGGTTTCGGGCAAACCTGCGGCCTCAATCATCGATAAACCCTCAGGAATCGGCAAACATTGCTCGATCGGGGCGGCGCAGTACTCGGCGTAGCCACCACCCGCCACCAGTGCACAGACTTTATCGCCAATTTTGAAGCCACTATTACCCACATCTCCACTCACGATTTCGCCCGCGACTTCAAGCCCTGGCAAGTCAGTGGTGCCCGGAGGCGGCGCATATTGGCCCATACGCTGAAACACGTCGGGGCGGTTGATCCCCGCAGCGTCGACCCTGATCAAAACCTCGCCACGCCCCGCTTCTGGCACGGGCCGCGAAGTCGGCACCAGCACTTCAGGGCCACCCGGAGTCGAAATTTCTATTGCACGCATATCGTCCGCCTCAAAACATTTATCGTAAATCGTTTATTATGCATCCCTTCGTGAAATAAGCAGGAAGCGTGGCCGAGCGGTTTAAGGCACCGGTCTTGAAAACCGGCGAGGGTTCACGCCCTCCGTGAGTTCGAATCTCACCGCTTCCGCCAACGGCTGGGCTATATTATTTGCTGTCGCATATTGAGACTGCCATGCCCTCACGACTCACAACGGCACTATTACCAGATGGGGTTGTACTGACCTCAATTTTGGCCAAACTCCCAAATTTGATGGCGGTTTATCTATTTGGTAGTCACGCAAAGCAATCCACGCACTCAGAAAGCGATCTTGACTTGGCGCTATTGACCTTTGGTTATATTGAGCCAAACCAATTATGGTCGTTAGCAAATGACCTCGCTAGCCTGATAAATTGCGACGTTGATCTCGTTGATCTACGCGCAGCCTCGACGGTGATGCAACATCAGGTCATTTCAACCGGCCAATCGCTTTGGGATATCGGTATGCCAGCTCGCCTGTTCGAAGTGGCGATTTTGAGTGAAAAGCTAGCCCTTGACGAGGCACGCGAACCGCTTTTAAGGGCAATCACCCAAGAAGGGCACGTGTATGCGCGATGATGTCCTGATCAATAAAGCCGCAACAATTGAACGATGCGTTGCACGCGCTCATGAAGAATTTGATCACGATCCGGCGACCTTTGACACCAATTTTTCAAGACAAGATGCTGCCGTCATGAATATTCAGCGCGCATGTGAGGCGGCTCTTGATATGGGCCACCACGTCATCCGTCGCGACCGCCTTGGCGTACCCCAAAGCGCGCGCGACGTCTTCGAAATTTTGGCGCAAACAAAATGGATTGATCAAGCGCTCGCCGATTCACTCAAACGCATGGTTGGTTTTAGAAACATCGCCGTGCATGACTATCAAAAGTTACTCATGTCAATCACGGTAAAAATCATCACCGAGCATTTAATTGAGTTTCTTCAATACGCTGAACAGATGCTTAAACACGACTAGTCGAATTAGATTCTTTTGTGCAGATGCTTATTCGCAGAGCCACGCAATTTATGAGAGTGCCTTAGCTCTAGCGACTTTAAACCAACAACGCCACAGCCTTGATCTGGGCCCAAAGCGCGAGGCCCGGTGCAATATTCAAACGCGCCACTGACGCATATGAAATCTTTGCCAGCAAGCGTTGCTCGGGTTGGTCACCAGCGGACAATTCAATCAAGGCCTGACCACCCCCGCCGTTACGTATTGCACGCACAGTGACAGGCAAAATATTTAGCATGCT
>CALQNE010000263.1 GCA_943331855.1 Bordetella parapertussis | reverse complement strand
TGGGCATTTTGGTCGCTATCGCTTCAATCTTTGCGATTCCCTTGTTCACCGCGGATCATCTTGCGGGTGTTTTCGCTGCGATTCCGCCCGATCGTTACGGGCGTCTGACGCGAGGACTATTTTTAACAGCAGATTGGTTGAAACTTTTGTGGCCCGCCTTATTAGGGTTAAGCGTGAGTTTAGTGGCCCTGACGGCGTGGTCCTTGACGCATTGGTACGGAGCCGGACGTCGCTTCGCAGATCAGTGGGGCATTTGGCGTTTGTATCGGGTCGTCCAAGCGGTTCGGTTTTTGTCACTCTTGGCAGTGTTGCTCAAGCCGCGCGGCAATACCAGTGCACGCCTGCGCGAAGCGCTTTTGATTCAACAGCGAGGTGCTGCGCCCTGGTTAGGTCATCACATCGGACAAATGTTGTTGCGTATTGACGCAGGTGCCTTGGCTGTTGAGGCGCTGAATACAGGCTTGATTGATCACGAAACGTGGTGGTACTTCACCGACATGGTTCAGACGATGGGCCTTGATGAAGGTCTGCAGCGTACTAAAACGCGTTTGGCCGCATTCACGGTACAGCGCTTACAACGACAGGCGATGGTATTGCGCTGGTCGCTATTGCTCGTGTCGGTCGCCGTGGTGTTTGCTGTGGCGTTCTGGCACTTTCGAGTGTTCGATGAGTTACGCCAGTCGCTGAGTTTGTTCTACGCGCACTGAGGCGTGTTGCGATGAGTTTATTGATTTATTTTGGAGCTACTGTGATGACACCTTCTTTCTGGACGTTTACGGAATCTGTTGTTTTGAAGATGATTCGGCCAACTCTGAAATCGCTGACGAGGGGTGTTCGATGCCTGGATGCGCAGGCGGGGTTTTCGTTAATCGAGATTTCGATTGTGACGACGCTCATGATGCTGATTGCCATCATTGGAATTCCGGCGATTCAAGGCTATGTGATAGAGAATAAAGTGCCGCGCGTGGCTGAGGAAGTACAGCGCTTTGTCGCGCGCATGAAAGCAAATACCAACGGGTTTGGGGCAAGCCCCTATGCGGGGCTTGACAGCGGAATCCTGGCCAATGCCTTGCGTTCTTCAAGCGTGGTGTCGGTCACGGGGTTTGGCGCAAGTGCAAGCGTTGCACATGGGTTAGGCGGCACAGGGGCCGCGGGGCGAGGTGTGATCTCTGTAGCGCCGCAGGCAATTGCCGGCGCCTTGATTGGCTCGGCGTTTTCGTTGACTTTAAATGACGTGAACCAAGCGGCCTGCCCAGCGTTAGCGTCTATTTTGCAGCGCTTGGCTGAAGTGGTGACTGTTGCCGGCGCGTCCGGTCCGGTCATGGTGAAAAATGCGTTGACCGAGCCCTCTATGCCGTACAACCCGATGTTGGCCGATGCGCAATGCGTCAGTGGCGATCGAAATACATTTGTGTTTACGGTTCGCTAATGGCGCAGAGTCGCGGCAAAGACGAGGGCGGTTTTGCACTACTCGAGCTGATTATTGTGATGGCGTTGACTGCGTTGATGGCACTCTGGGGTGCGTCTGCCTGGATGCAACAGGCTGAAGATGCCGCTGCGCAGTCAACCGGGGTCTGGTTGTTGACGCTTAAGAAAGCAGTCGACCAAATGCTTGTTCGTCAGGCGGATGTTTTAGTTGGGATTGTCGAAGCGGATCCCAAGGGTTCTGGTTATCGCGATATCTGGCGCCCGACGCTCTCTGAGTTAAGCGCTGCGGGGCATCTGCCAAACGGCTTTCCGCGTCGTTCTGCGTTGGGGTACGAGGCTTCGATTCAGGTGTTTGCTCCCAGCGGTCCGTGTTTAACGCGAGGCTGCAAAATTGAAGCCTTAGTCTGGGCCAAACCCCTAAACGGTCAGTTGCAGCAGGCGGCCGATACAAACCGGCTGGGCAAACTGCTGATGGCGCTTGAGGGACAAGGCGCGTCGGTGCATCCTTTGGCACCTCAGCGAATTAAGGGCCCTTTGTTTGATCGGCAAAACCCCCCAAGCCCTGAGCATCCGTTTTTTCCAGTCGGTACGATTGCCGCTTTGAGTTTTTATGACTCAACGCAGTATGCGCACTTTGTTCGACAAAATGACCTGCGTGATACCCGGCTCAAAGGTGGACTTGCTGTGGACCACGGTATTTCGACGCAAGCCGGCGTTGCCGCGACCGGTGCGATTCGGGCGGGCACCCGGGTGTCTGCCGCCGAGTACTTGCAGGTTGGCGCCTTTGCAGTGGCCGGCGCTGGCTGCGAAGCCGAGGGCTTAATTGGGCGCGCGTCCGAGGGCGGTCTTTTGGTGTGCCATCAGGGACGCTGGCAGCTTTCCGGGTCAGATTTTGGGGGGATTTTTATGACCCACACTTGGCGTTCTTGCCATCGCAATCGGCACATCGCCGAATTTTTTCAATTTGCCTCTGATGGCGTCGACATGACGAACCCAAGAACGGGCGAGTGCAGTTGCCCAGCGGGGTTTTCGCCAAGGCTCTTGGCCGTCTGGCGCTTTCAGCAGAGCGAGCCGGCTGCGTATCGTAGTTTTATCTGCCTGCGGTAGCCCGCCGGGCAGGTTCGAGCAGAGCCTTTATACTAGGCGTCTTAATTCTTGGGTTACACCGGTTTGCGGTGTGACGGTCTGTCTACCATTTCTGTGCTGCGCGATGAAAACGTCCGAAATCCGTCAAAAATTTTTGCAGTATTTTCAGTCCCAAGGGCACACAGCCGTGCCGTCCTCGTCGCTTGTACCTGGCAACGATCCTACCCTGCTGTTTACAAATTCTGGGATGGTGCAATTTAAGGACGTTTTTACGGGTAAAGACTCGCGTCCCTACAAGCGGGCGACCTCATCGCAACGCAGTGTGCGCGCGGGCGGTAAGCACAACGATCTAGAAAATGTGGGTTACACAGCCCGGCACCACACGTTTTTTGAGATGCTGGGCAACTTTAGCTTTGGCGACTATTTCAAGCGCGATGCAATCAAGTTTGCTTGGGCCATGTTGACTGAAGTCTATGCGTTGCCAAAAGAGAAGCTTTGGGTAACGGTCTATCAAGAAGACGACGAGGCCTATGGCATCTGGCAAAACGAAATCGGCGTGCCTGCTGAGCGTATTGTCCGCATTGGCGACAACAAGGGTGCGCGCTACGCCTCTGACAATTTTTGGCAAATGGCCGATACGGGTCCCTGCGGGCCTTGCACTGAAATTTTTTACGATCATGGTCCTGAGATTTGGGGCGGCCCACCGGGTTCGGCGCAAGAAGATGGTGATCGGTATATCGAGATCTGGAATCTCGTGTTTATGCAGTTCGAGCGCGATGCGGCTGGCACTTTAACGCCGCTGCCCAAGCCTTGCGTCGATACAGGGATGGGACTTGAGCGCTTAGCCGCTGTCTTGCAGCACGTGCACTCGAACTACGAGATCGATTTGTTTGTGGCGCTGATTGCGGCGGCTTCGCGCGAAACCGGCTGCCAGGATTTGTCGCATAACTCGCTTAAAGTCATTGCGGATCACATCCGTGCTTGCAGTTTTTTGATTGTTGACGGTGTGATCCCCAGTAACGAAGGGCGCGGTTATGTGCTGCGCCGAATCATCCGTCGGGCGCTGCGTCATGGCTATAAATTAGGCCAGACTAAGCCGTTCTTTTATTTGCTCGTCAAAGACCTGGTCACAGAGATGGGGCAGGCCTATCCAGAGTTGGCAAAAACCGCCGCTCGGGTTGAGCAAGTGTTGCGCCAAGAAGAAGAGCGTTTTGGTGAAACCCTTGAGCATGGCATGAAAATTCTTGACGTTGCGCTTGCCGCGTTGCCTGCAGTCAAGCCTGGCAGCGCAGCTGCACCTATGCTGGATGGCAATACAGTTTTCACGCTCTACGATACTTACGGCTTTCCGTTTGATCTCACCGCTGATAATTGTCGCGAACGAAACGTTGACGTCGATCAGGCGGGTTTTGATACTGCGATGGATCGCCAGCGCGATCAGGCCCGTGCCGCGGGTAAGTTCAAAATGGCAGAGGGGCTTGTTTATCAGGGCGCACTCACCAACTTTGAAGGCTATGAGCACCTGCAAACCGAGGCAAAAGTGTTGGCCTTGTATGTAGGCGGTGCGGCGGTCGATAGTGTGTCAGCCGGCCAGGATGCGATTGTGGTGCTGGATACAACGCCGTTTTACGCAGAGTCAGGCGGTCAGGTGGGTGATACAGGTCAGTTACTGGCCGCTCAAGATGCCACCCGTTTTGCAGTACTTGATACGCAAAAAATTCAGCCCAATGTGTTTGGTCACCATGGCAAGTTGGTCTCGGGTGCCTTAAAGCTCGGTCAGGCCGTGCGTGCACAGGTTGATCCTGAGTATCGCGCGCGCACGGTGCGCAATCATTCAGCGACGCACTTAATGCATAAAGCCTTGCGGCAGGTGCTTGGGGCGCATGTGCAGCAGCGCGGCTCGTTGGTGGATGCGGATAAAACCCGTTTTGACTTTGCCCATGATGCGCCGATTTCTGAAGCAGATATTACGCAGGTCGAAGCCTTGGTCAATGCCGAGGTACTGGCAAATAATGCTGCCCAGGCGCAAGTGATGTCTTACGACGATGCGGTTAAAGGTGGCGCGATGGCGCTCTTTGGCGAAAGATACGGCGATACCGTGCGTGTGCTGGACATTGGTTTTTCGCGCGAGTTGTGTGGTGGCACCCATGTGGCCCGCACGGGCGACATTGGTTTGTTCAAAGTCGTCTCTGAGGGTGGCGTTGCAGCGGGCGTGCGGCGTATTGAAGCCGTCACAGGCAGCAATGCGTTGGCCTGGGTGCAAAATCTGAATGCAACGGCCCAGCG
>CALQNE010000262.1 GCA_943331855.1 Bordetella parapertussis | reverse complement strand
GTAAATTGGCACGATAAACTTCTTAAATACTGAATGAAAGGGAAAGCCTTTGATTTTAACGGGTTTTTACTTAAATTGACCCCCTTAACCTGCAAAGTTGCCGAATTCTGTTCGAAGCGGGCAGACGCAGACCTTGGCTGCGCGATAAAACCACGCAGTTAGCCTAAGTATTCGTTTGTATTTAAACGCGGCGCCCGACTGAGCGCCGCGTTTGGCTTAAAGACCCAGCTTTTTAAGGTCGGGGCGTGCCAAGTGAAACTGGGTGACCCGTTGAAACGCAACGCCGATCTTGGCGATGGTTGCATCGTCAAAGGGTTTGCCCAGCAATTGAACCCCAAGTGGCATACCGTTATCGGCAAAGCCGGCAGGTAACGAGGCCCCCGATGCGCCTACATAATTGCCTGCCCGAGTAAAGGCCGACATGGGCGTCTGGGCCTCGTCAACCTCAGTCAGCGCGCAGGCACCCATGGGTGCGCAGGGCGACAGTAACGCATCGACATTGCCCATCCAGGCGGTCCAGGCGGCCGTGGTGCGACGGTGGTCGGCCATGGCATCGATGTAGTCGGCACCAGAAATATTGCGGCCCGATTGCACCCGTCTGCGTACGAACTCGCCAATGGGGCGTGACATATCGTCGATATAGGCACGGTGGATTGCGTAAGCCTCGGCCGCAGTGATATGGCCGTTGCGTACCATCATGTCTTTAAAATCAAACGGAAAAGGCTTTTCAATCATCTGCGCGCCGAGCTCGACCAATACCCGGCGGGTGTTTTCAAGGATGGCAACGATATCGGCACCCACGGCGATCGGGTATTGTGCGGCCGGAAACATCGCAATGCGCACGCCTTGCAGGGGCTTGAGCCCCTCGGGTGGCGCTTGCCACTTAAACATTGGATGGCCGCAGCTGGTGGGATCGAGCGGATCAGCGCCCGCCATCAGCTCGGTGAGGATGGCCGAATCTTGCATGTCGCGCGTCATGGGCCCAATCGAATCCAGCGTGCCCGACAACGCCAAGGCACCGTGCAAGCTAATCAGACCACGGGTCGTCTTTAAACCCGTAATCCCGTTAAGCGCTGCGGGGATGCGCACTGAGCCACCGGTATCTGAGCCAAGGGCCGCAGGGGCCAGCGCAGCAGCAACTGCAACACCTGAGCCGCTTGACGAGCCGCCGGGCACGCGATGGGTGTTGAGATCCCAGGGGTTCCAGGGTGTACCCATCACTGGGTTCGTACCCCAACCACCAAACGCAAATTCAACCATGTGGGTTTTGCCCAGGTTAACCATGCCCGCACGCAACAGACGCTCGACGGCGGTACAGGTGGTGGGGCTGCGACGCGCCACCCAGTCTTGCGAACCACCAGTGGTAATTTGACCTTCGATATCACACAGATCTTTTGCCGCGATCGGTACGCCGTCAAACACGCTCAAGCTGTAGCCTGACGCACGGCGGGCGTCAGCCGCGCGCGCTTGGGCCAGAACGCTGTCTGTGTCAACACTGACAAACGCATGCAAGGCCTGATTGCCCTTGTCGATGCGCGACAAGTATTCGCGGGCAAGCTCTTCAGAGCTATACGTTTTTTTGCGCAAGCCTTGCGCAAGTTCGGTAAGGGTCGAGTAGGCAAGATCTGACATGGCGGATGCTCTGGCGAGTGGATGGGTGTTTAACTTCTGTGCACTACAACAAGAATAACGCGGCGGCGACAAGTGTGGGGCCTAACGCAGCAATAAATAACGGGCCTGGTGAAATCGTTTCGTTGTCGAAGGTTGATTTCAAAATAGAGAACCCAGCAGGGTTGGGTGCATTGGCAATCACGGTCAACCCACCACCGGTCACTGCGCCCGCCACCAGCATATAACGCCACGCCTCAGTCGTGCCATCGACCAGCGAGCCCAGATACGTTAAGGCCGCGTTATCCGTAATCGCCGTCAGCGCAGTGGCGCCCCAAAACAAGACGAGGGGCGACAAGCCGCCCAGCAAATCTTGTAGCCACCATTTCTGTAACGCACCCAGCAACACCAAGCCTGCCAAAAAGAAGGCAACCATCAAGCCCTCTTTAATCATCAACGGTGACTGAAACCGCTTATAGGCGTGGCAGAACCCAATAAACAAAACTAGCAGCCCCATGAACACAGCGGGGTGATGGGCAAACACAACGATGCCCACCAAAAACAACAGATGAATCAGGATGAGCAGCGGGGGCACCTGCACCGCTGCCTCTTGCGTGACGCCGCGATGGGTTTCAACTTCGCCGCTTGCAAGCGCGTCACGATTAATCAGCGTCAGAATCGCAGCGTTAAAAGCCACCGCCGCCACAGCACGCCAACCAAAGTGCGTCAACATGTACATTGAATCCCAGCCAAAGGTTTTTGCCACCATCAACACAGGTGGGGCGGCATACGCACTGAGCACGCCACCAATCGAGACGTTGACAAACAACACACCAAGCGTCATGTATTTAAACGCGCTGTGCCCCGGCCGTTTGAAGTAAGCGTCGCGCAGCAACAGTGCAGCTAAAGTCATGGCGGCCGGTTCGGTGATCAAAGAACCTGAAAGTGGCACAAAGGTCAGCACAACAAAATACGTAGCAAGTTGGCGTTTGATCGGAATCGCATGCGCAATCGCGCGCACAATGCCGCTGACCATGTCAATAATCGGGCGGCTCGCAGCGACCACCATAATGGCAAAAACAAAAAGCGGTTCAGTGAAATTACGCGAGTCCATGTAATCCACTGCAGTCGGCACGCCTGCCAGCAACGCCATCACCACGAGCAGTACAAACGCCCACACGCCAAAGACCGCTTCGACTTCAGACAAAAAATGCCAAAGCCCCGCATGCGGCCCATTCTTGTGTGCCAAGCGCGCAAAGAAAGGCACCGAAAAAGTATGCACGATGGCCACTGCAAACAGAACGGTTGCAATTACCTGGATGGAATGAGGCATTGTCATAGTTCGCCTTGTGAGTGATGATGCTGTGGACTATACCGTAGACCCTTACGATCACCCAAGCCTTTGGGGCTAAATATGTGTAAGAATTGTCACTCAATCGTTTCTGAATGATTCCTGCCTAAACTCAACATGCGCACACTGACGACTCAAGCGTTAACCGCTGAAGCTTTTGCCCCCTACGGGGCGGTGCTTGGGGGCGCGTTAGCGAGCGGCCTGTTCATTAACGCCGGCACCAGCGAAAAAATCGCCTTGCCCGACCCGGATCTTGCCCAGGCCGGTGGCAGTGCCAGTTTGAATCTATATCGAGCAAAAGCAAACGCATTGCCTTTTGTGGCACAGGAGCTTGAGCGCCACTGCCTCGGCAGCCAGGCCTTCATCCCCTTGGCGGGCGTGCCGTTTGTGGTGGTGGTGGCCTTGGGCGACCCTGCGCATCAGGGGACTCAGCCGCTTGAAACAAGCCTGGCGGCGTTTTGGATCGACGGATCGTGTGGCGTGAGTTTTTATCCCGGCACCTGGCATCACCCGTTGCTTGCACAACAAAGCGGCGACTTTGTTGTGCTTGAACGCAAAGCCGCTGACGTAGATTGCGAAATCAAACCACTACAGGTGCCCGTAAAAATCTTGGTGGGCTAACGCCCGCTCAACATCATTTGTGCGGCTTTTTCGGCGATCACAAGCGTGGGTGAATTGGTATTGCCCGACGTAATCGTCGGCATGATTGAGGCATCGGCCACGCGCAGGCCTTGCACACCATGCACGCGCAAGTTTGCATCGACCACGGCCCTGTCATCATTGCCCATTTTGCACGTACCCACGGGATGAAAAATAGTGGTGCCGATTTCGCCTGCGGCACGCGCCAAGGCCTCTTCGGTATCGCCTGTCATCCCCGGCTTAATCTCTGTGGGCTTAAAACGCGCCAAGGCAGATTGCCCCACAATGCGACGCGTTAAGCGAATGCTATCGGCAGCAACACGGCGATCTTCAGCCGTGGATAAATAGTTGCACAAAATTTCAGGTGGCTGCGCGGTGTCAGGCGACACGATATTGACGTGGCCGCGGCTGGTGGGGCGAATGTTGCAGATCGACGCGGTAAACGCCGGAAAACTATGCAGGGGTTCACCAAATTTTTCTAGCGACAAAGGTTGCACATGGTATTCAACATTGGCACGTGTTTGCTGAGAATCTGATTTAGCAAACACCCCTAACTGGGATGGCGCCATACTCATGGGCCCGCGACGCGTGAGCGCATATTCAAGCCCGATCATCGCCTTGCCCCACAACGAATTCACAATCGTATTTAAGGTGCGCGTGCCCTCAACGCGATAAATCATGCGTAGCTGCAAATGGTCTTGCAAGTTCTGCCCCACGCCAGGCAGTTCGTGCACCGTTTGAATCCCCAAGGGCGCGAGCAAACTTGTGGCGCCCAAGCCCGAGGCCTGCATGATTTGTGGTGTGCCGATTGAACCAGCCGCCATCACAACTTCAGTGTGTGCGCGCGCAACATGTTTGTGACCGTCTTTGAGAAACTCAACGCCTGTGACGCGCTTACCTTCAAACACTAAGCGCGTGGTGTGTGCGTGCGTGAGCACCGTTAAGTTGCGTCGATGTTTAATGGGGCGCAAAAATGCTTTCGAGGTGTTCCAACGCCAGCCTTCGCGCTGATTGACTTCAAAGTAGTCGCTGCCCTCGTTATCGCCTGCGTTGAAATCGTTGACGGGCTGAATGCCTGCTTGGGCTGCGGCCTCGCGAAACGAATCAAGAATCTCCCACGATAAACGCACGCGTTCGACATTCCATTCGCCACCCGCACCATGAAACTCAGAGGCGCCGCCGTGGTGATTTTCCATCCCTTTGTACAGCGGCAACAGATCATCCCAGCCCC
>CALQNE010000261.1 GCA_943331855.1 Bordetella parapertussis | reverse complement strand
TTGTGCAACATATTCAGAGAATCAGTCGAAATGAGGTACGCTTGGTGCGCACTGACTGTACGCATTTATTTTATTGCGATGCAGCATTTTGATTATTTTTTAAAAAAGGAATAACGATGCATGTAAATGGTGCCTGTCATTGTGGGCGAATCCGTTACGAAGCAGAGATCGATCTGGCAGCAGTGTCGATTTGCCATTGCACGGACTGCCAAAAGATCACGGGGTCGGCCTTTCGCGTCAACGTCCCTGCCAAGAAAGAGAATTTTCGGATGTTGGCCGGAACACCTAAGACGTACCTGAAAACGGCAGACAGTGGCGCAAAACGCTTGCAAGCTTTTTGTGAAAACTGTGGCACCTCAATTTACGCAACGACTGAAGTCGATCAAAAGGTGTTTGGTCTTAGAGTCGGGGCACTCGAGCAGCGGCAGCAGCTCGTGCCACAAAAACAGATTTGGTGCGACTCGGCCATGCCGTGGCTGGGCACTATCACCGGTCTACCTGGTGCGCCAAAGCAACCCGCTTAGATGCTTGCGTATCCTGTTGTTGATTAAGCCGTAGGGGATCGTTCAGCGTTTGCCAGTTCAAGAAGCGCTGAACGTTGCACTTTCCCGGTGGTGGTGCGTGGAATCGCCTCGAGCAACTTTAGATAACGTGGGACTTTGTAATCGGCTAACTTACCCTTGCAAAACGCACGTAATTCAGCATGCGTAATGTGCATGCCGGGGTGGGTCTGAATAAAGGCGAAACCGACTTCGTCTAACCTTGTATCGGGTACGCCTACGATTGCGACGATTGCAATTGCGGGGTGTTGCACAAGAAACTGTTCGACTTCTGCAGGGTACACGTTCGTGCCGCCTGTTTTATACATTTCTTTTAAGCGACCGGTTACAGATAAAAATCCTTCGGTGTCAAAGCGCCCAAGGTCTCCGGTTTTAAGCCAACCCTCATCGGTGATCGTTGCGCGGGTCGCTTCTGGATTTTTGTAATACCCCAGCATGACAGTTTCGCCGCGACACCAAATCTCGCCGACTGCACCGCGGGGCTGCTCAGTTTGCGTGACGGGGTCGATAATTTTGACTTCACTTGGGCCTAGAATAGGTGCCCGATTTTGGCAGCAGACTTCGATCGGATCTGTGAGGCGATTAAAGCTTGTTGAAATCGTATTTTCAGTCATGCCATAGGTGGACATGAGTTGTTTCAGGCCGAGTACCGTTTTAAATTTTTCAAAGGTTGCTTGCATCACGGGTGATCCACCAATCCACGCGTTTTCGACACTCGATAAATCGCGTTGCGTCACTGTGGGGTCGTTGACCAAATCAACAAAGTGCGTGGGGATACCGCCAAAGGCGGTGATGCGTTCTTTCTCGAGTAAATCAAGCGCTCGGGTGGTTTCCCATTGCAGCATATTGATAAAGCAAGCGCCGAGCGTAAGCGCCGGAACAAAGCCCATATATAAACCAGCCACGTGATAAAGCGGCATATGTCCAAGAATTCGGCCACCTGGTTTAAGGTCGAGTGCTAACCCCACGCGCGTAGCTTGTTTAAGCACGCGATGGTTGTGCATCACGCCTTTAGGTTTCCCTGTTGTGCCTGAGGTGTAACAGATCAATAAAACATCTTCAATAGTGACGGCTTGTTCGGCTGTTTGCAAAAGCTCGTGCGCCTGCGTGCGTCTCATCAGCGATTCAAGATGAACAGCATAGACCGGTAGGGGGCCGCTTGTGGTCGCTTGCGCCGTGGCGTTTTCAGGCTCGGTTAGGATGATGCGCTTAAGCGCTGGTAATTCTTTTACTTCGAGCAGATCGTGCTGCGCCTTTGTGAGGCTAGGTACGATCTGCTCAAGCATGTCGAGATAATTTAAGCCGTAAAGCGTCGAGGTCATGACCAGCGCTTTTGAGTCGGATTGCGCCAGAATATAGCCAGCCTCTGATGCGGTGTAGCGGGTATTGATGGGCACTAATACGGCGCCGATGCGAGCGCAGGCACAAAAAGTGAGTGCCCATTCGAGTGAATTGCCAAGCCACACCGCGACGTGATCGTGTCGTTTGAGTCCAAGCGCTAACAGCGCTCGAGCAAATTGGTCAACCTGCTGATCAAATTGTAAAAAACTGACTGTTACGTCTTCTGTTTTAAAAAAATCTTGATCAGGCCATCGCGTACTTGATCGTCTGAGTGCTTGGCCAAGCGTGAGTCCGTCTACGTCTGCGACTGAGGACGCGTTCATACCGAGTAGCCACCATCAACGCAAAGATGCTGGCCAGTAACATAAGCGGCAGCAGGCGTTGTCAAAAATGCAGCGACTCCTGCAATTTCTTCGATTGTTCCAAAGCGTTTCAACGCGGTATTGCGTTTCATTGCTTCAATAAATTCTGGTTTGACTTGCGGCTTGAGTCGGTCGAACAAGCCGCCATCTACTACCCCTGGGGCAACGCAGTTTGCGCGAATGTTGTATCGCCCTTCTTCTCGCGCGATACCTCGAACCAAAGCTTCAATCCCAGCCTTGGGTGCCGTCGATAAAATATCCAAGGGTGGGTGACGATCGAGCCCGGCGGTTGTAATGGCCACGATGGAGCCGCCACCAGTTTGACGCATCAAAGGTAAGACGACCTTGATGACATGAAAGAATCCATTGAGCTCATTATTAATTGTGCGATGCCACTCTGCGGGATCGATATTACCGACAAAGGTCATGGTGATATCGGCACCCGCAGCAAAAACTAGAGTGTGAATGCAATGATATCGGTTGTGAATATCTAGTAATGCAGCTTGAACCTGTTCAAGCGAAGAGAGTTCGAGCGCAAAGGCTTCGGCCGTTTGGCCAAGCTGTTCAATCTCGTGAACGGTTTGTTGTGCCGCTTGAGCGCTTGAACGATAGCTGAGCGCAACCTGAGCACCTTGTGCTGCGAGTGCAAGGCAGATACCCTTGCCGATCCCACCGCTCCCGCCTATGACAACGGCGACCCCAGAGGGGTAGTTGCCATCAGAAGGCGTTAACGTTGCTTTAGTTTGCATGGTTGGTCTCATTTGTGTGAAGTCGCCCTTGAAAGTGGTTTAAATCAGCTTAAACCGATCAGAGTGCTTCGCTTTGTTGTAAATTGGCAGAAATGATACTACTAAGTGTCACCAATAACGATAAATAGACATTGCGGTAAACCGCGCAAATGCTCTAGACGCTCGGAGATAAATCCATGTTGTTTGATTTGAGAAAAAAATTATTCCTGTTGTTTGCTGGCAGTCTCATCAGCGCATTCACAAGCAGTCACGTGAGCGCCCAAGATTTCCCGTCGAAATCCATTCGCCTGGTCGCACCGATTGCTGCGAGTGGGATGACCGATATCGTCGCGCGCCAAATGGCCCAGAAGTTACAAGAGCGCTTAGGCGTTCCGGTTGTGGTTGATAACAAACCTGGGGCGGGTGGCAACATTGGGGTTGAAGCCGTTGTGCGGGCCGCGCCCGACGGCTACACGCTTCTGTTAGCGTTTCCTGGGCCCATCGTCGTGAATCCTTCTTTATATAAAAATCTGGCGTACGATCCGGTCCGTGACTTGGCGCCCGTGAGCTTATTGACGAGCTATCCTTTGTTGCTGGCGGTCAACGCCGAGGTACCCGCAAAAACACTCGCAGAATTTATTGCCTTGGCAAAACAGAAAACCGGTGGTCTCAGTTATGGTTCTGCCGGTAATGCGTCGACTGCCCATTTAGCGATGGAATTGTTTATGCGGCAGGCGGGCATTCAAATGGTGCATGTTCCATACAAAGGAGCTGCACCAGCCATGACAGATTTGATTGGTGGACGTTTGGCCGTTGTCTTTGATTCAATGACCTTGGTGATGCCGCAGGTTGAGGCTGGAAAAATCCGAGCCCTGGCCATCAGTAGCAAAGTGCGTTCACCCGCGGCTCCGGATTTGCCGACCGTGGCAGAAAGTGGTTTGAGCGATTTTGTGGTCGAGGGGTGGTACGGTGTTTTAGCCCCAAGCGGCACACCAGAAGCCATTGTGAATAGACTATCAAAAGAGTTCACGGCCATTGTGAATGATTCGGATGTTAAAAAAGATTTTTTGAAACGCGGTCTTGAACCCTTAGGTAAAGACGCCGCATTTTTTGGACAAGTCATCAAGGCCGAGCGCACGATGTGGCATCGCGTTGTGACGGAGAGCAACATTAAAATCGATTAGTTTATTTAATGTCACTTGCTTGATCTTTGGGTAAACGCGATAGGGGTCTGACATGCACTACAAAAGAGCCACTGCAAAACAATGGACGCGCAATACCCTGAGTGGGTATATCGTGACAACGACGACGCCTTTTAAAAATGATCTTGAAATTGATTATGCCGGGCTACGTCACAATGTAGATCACTTGATCGGTTTGCCGGGTGCGCGAGGTTTGTATCTTGGCTCGGTGTATCAAGAATTCTGGACCCTCACCATGGACGAACGTAAACGCGTGACGGACACCATGATTGAAGCCAATGCGGGTCGGGTGCCGATTATCGCGGGTGTTTCACATACGTCGTATAAAGACTCGATCGAGCTTGCTCGACACGCGCAGACGGCGGGCGCTGACCTAGTGATGTGTTGGCCGCCTTATTATGGTCCGCGTTCTGCCGATGGTGTGTTTGATTACTATCAGAACCTGGCCAATGCAGTGGATATCGGGATCTGTGTTTATAGTTCAACACTTTCTGAACTTGGTTACTACATCACGCCAGCCGAGATGGTGCGTTTGGCGGGCATCGATACCATTTGTCTGGTTAAAGAGGCGGCTTTAAGCCTGGATAAATATTCGGCCATGCTTGCCGCGGCCGGGCATCTAATACCGATCAGTTGTCCGCTTGAGGAATATCATCTTTACGGCCTGGCGGCTTTTGGTCCGTCGATCATG
>CALQNE010000260.1 GCA_943331855.1 Bordetella parapertussis | reverse complement strand
TGAAAAATGTTTGTCAAATGCGAGGTTTTGACAGAATTAGTTCGGATTTTTGTAAGGATTTTTGCAACTTTAAACCTATACTTCTGACGGTCGAACGGGCTGCCTCAAGAAAGTCAATTATCTGTGAAAAAAATGAAAAAATTATGGCCTCTTCTTTTGGGAGTGCTGTGGATGCCAATTGGGCTTGTCATGGCGCAAGGGTGCTCAACGTTGATCTTGTCGGGGCCGCCGAGTGCGGCGCCATCCTCCTGGCTGAGTGAGGGTAAGCTGATTGGTGCCGCAGTCGAGTACTCCACCAAAGTAGGTCTGGCTGCGGGCGTTAAAAGTGTGGAAGTTCGCGGATTCGCTACTTGGCGTGATACCTTGGCAGCGGCGTATCGTGGAGAGGTTGACGCTATTTTTTCAACCAATTATTCCGAAGAGCGAGAGCGTTACCTCGATTATGTGCGCCCGGCCATGTCGAGTCAGTTTCTTAACGTTGTAGTCAGACGCGGTGAGGCTTTTGTATTCGACAAGTTAGAAAAGTTAGTGCCTCTGAAAGGGGCAAATCCTGAGGGTGAAACATACGGCGATGGTTATTTTGGTTCGTTCGTGCAGCAGCATTTGAAACTTGAAAAAGAATCCAACGTCGCCAAAGTGGTGGATCTGTTACTGGACAAGAAAGTAGATTACATTTTGATTTTTGAAAATGCCATGTATGAACAGATGATGGTTAGAAACCTTGGATCAAAGCTGCAAATCCTGAATACGTATCCGACTCGCGCAGAGGGGTTTGTTGCGTTCTCTAAAAGATCGAAATGCAGTTCCGAAGTACGAGAAAAGTTTGCAGAGCAGGTATTTTTGGCGAATAGTCAGCACCAGTACATTGCGCTATTGAAGAAGTATCGGGAAATCTTTAATGAGAGTTTGACGAGGCCTCAGTAAATGTTTGTTGAGGCTGACCTGAGTTGTTCATTGTTGTGTTGGGTGATTGTGCCGTTCAAGGTATAGGGCCCTGTCGAAATGAAAACTAGCTTAGTGGCGCATGGATCATGACAATCACAATCGCGGTTGCTAATCAAAAAGGGGGGTGCGCCAAGACAACGACTGCCGTTAACTTGGCTGCGGCGCTGGCGGAACTCAAACTAAAGGTTCTACTGATTGACCTCGATCCTCAAGCCAACGCAAGCCAGTGGCTAGATGCGATGAACGAAGAACCAGGGGTGTTCGAGCTATTTACGACCAAAGTTGCAGCCGCTAGTCTGCTAGTAGAAACCAACACAGAGGGGCTCAGCCTATTGGCTGGTAGTCGAAGTCTGGCCAGCATTGAAAAATCTTTAGCCGGTGAGTTGGCTGTTGAGACGCGGTTAAAAAGACGCCTAGCATCACTCGATAGTCTGGCGTTTGATTATGTTCTGATTGACACCCCGCCAACGCTGGGGCTCATGACCTTGAATGCATTGTGTGTGGCACAGCAAGTTTTAATACCAGTTACAACTCACGTCATGACGCTTTCGGGCGTTGCTCAGTTGATGCAGACGTTTGCTGATGTGAAAGAGGTGCTTAATCCTGAGTTGTCGTTGTTAGGGTTGCTGCCCTGTCGGGTTGATCAGCGCACTCGGCATTCAAAAGAAATTATTGAAGCACTAATTGCGAGATTTGGAGAGCAAGTTTTAGCGACGCGTATCCGAGAAAATATCCGGCTTGCCGAAGCACCCTCGTTTAGGCAAAACATACTGCAGTACCAGCCAAACTCAAATGTTGCGGAAGATTTTCGTGCGTTGGCGCTTGAAGTAATCGCTCGTCAGTCAAGGTAAAAAAATGGTCACACAATCGCGCAAAACGATTTCAAAGAATCCGTTAGACGAAATTCCGGCTCCTGGTAAGCGTGCCGAGAAGGCTGCGCGTCCGATCAAAAAAAGTGCTGTGATCGATCATGAAGTGCTTGTACCCAAGAAAAGTCCGGCGGCTTCGAAGACTAAGAAAATAGCCGTTCCTGAACGGTCTGTTGAAAAGGCTAAACGAGAGCCTCGTCCTTTGAAAGCTACCCGCGCGAAGTCGTCGGTCGCGCAATCGAAAGCGACGACACAAACCGTTGAGGTTGCGCAAGATATTAAATTTAGGCGCACTGAGCACGAGAGCGCAGAACAATTGATGGCAGCCGAGCTGGCTCGTTCGTCGGTGCCGATTCCAAATCGTGATGATGAAATTATTAGTGATCCTTGTACGCACACAAAGGTGCTTGAGCAGCCGGGTGGGTTGAGCTCGCCGACCGGTGCGTTTGCGTTATCTGGTCAGTTTTTGACTGCTGAAGATATCTTTCAGAACGAGTTGAGTCGTGCGCGTGTTGCTGTTAAGGCCGAGCTCACCCGAACTAGGTTGTCGGCTCAAAAGATTGTTGGGTATTGGTCTAGATGGTCAGTTGCCGTCAGTTTTATACCAACTCCATTTGTTGATATGGCAGCAATTTCCAGCGTACAGATCAAGATGATTTACGAGTTATGTAAACAGTATGAGGTTGATTTTGAACACAAGGCTGCGGTAGCTATTGTGTCGGGTGTCGCGGGCGGCGCAGCGGTGAAAACGCTCGGAGGTCTGCTTGCAAAGCAAATGGTGCGCTTCGCGCCGGGTGTTGGCCCAGTTTTTATGTTTGCAGTTGAGCCTGCGATTTCCTACGTGACGACCCAAGCCATGGGGTCGGCTTTTATCAGCCATTTTGAAGCGGATGGAAGAATGCACGATTTCAATCCAGAAAAAATCAGGCAGTATATGGCCGCACAAATTGAAAAACGTAAACTCAGGTTTAAAGACAAGTCCACGCTGGGATAGGCTTAAGGTCCCGTACTGCGAGTCACTCCTTTTTTTAGATTAATAAATATCCAGATGCGTAATCCTGTTAACTCTGAGCTTCTTAATTTTTTGACAGATTCAAACCCTCAAAATTTGAGGCAGTTGGGTCTGCTGTCTGGTCTGGTGGGTATTCTTAACACGTTGTTGATTGCAGTGATCAACACAGCAGCCGCCAGTGTTTCAAAAAATGAAAGTGTGACGCTTGAGTTTTTTGGTTATGCGGTCGTGTTTGTGGTTTTTTTACTTTGTACCAAACGTGCCAATAAAGAGAACATTGCAAAGGCTCAGCAGTTTATTTATCGCTTCAAGATTCGGATCATGCATGATGCATTTCGATCCAATTTGCTTAAGATAGATAAATTAGGCCGAGATTATATTCTTGAGGTCCTGAACAGAGATACGGAGATGGTTTCGCAGTCAGTGAGCTCAGTACTGGGTTTGTTCCAGTCGTTGCTGACCGTGTGTTTTCTCATGATTTATATGGCCACGATTTCAGTAACAGCTTGTCTCATTTTGACAGGTGCGATCCTCATTGTCTTCGTTGTCGGAGTCGCCGAGCTGAATAAATTGGTAGAGGCGTTTCGGGCTTTATCTATTAAAGAAGCTCAGGTCAATGGCTTGTATGGATCATTTTTAAGTGGCTATAAAGAAGTGAAAATGAATTCGAACAGAGCGCTGGGATTGACACGCGATCTGATCGCCGACGCGCGTGTTATCAAAACAGAAAAAACAGTATTACTTCAGGGCATCGTACAGTTTTTCACGTATTTACAAATGCTTATGTATCTTGTTGTTGGCTTGATCATTTTCGTCGTGCCAGTTTTTTCAAGTAGTTTTTCGTCGCAAGTACTGATGGTCACGACGACTGCCTTGTTTTTAGCGAGCTCAGTGTCGGCTGCAATCGTTGTCGTACCGAATCTGTCTATGGCCAATATTGCAGCTCGAAATTTGAGAGAACTTAGCGAAAAACTTTCATTTGAAACAAATGACCGAACGACTCCTGGGCTGACTGAATTTTCAGAGGTGAATACGCTGACGCTTGAGGATATTACCTATCTGCACAGCGGGGATGGGGTGGTGCGCCCCTTCGCGCTGGGGCCCATCAGTTACGAGTTCGAGGCAGGTAAAGTTTATTTTATTCGAGGCAACAACGGATCTGGTAAAACGACGTTGATGCGGGTGATGCTCGGTTTATATCAGTGCCAATCTGGTCGATTGCTCGTGAATGGACAGCCGATCGCAGAGCCGAGCAGTACGGCATATCGAGACTTATTCGCTGTCGTATTTAGCGATTTTTATTTGTTTAAGAAGTTATACGGTGTACCGACCACCGAAGAGGCAGAACTGGACGACCTGCTTGAGCTGTTTCAGATGAAAAACAAGGTTTCAATTGATAATGGCATCTTCTCTGATCTAAATTTTTCAACTGGACAGCGAAAGAGGCTTGCCTTGTTAGTCGCCCTGCTTGAAAAGAAAAAAATAATTGTGCTAGATGAATGGGCTGCAGATCAAGATCCAGAATTTAGACAAGAATTTTATGAACATATTATTCCGAAGTTGCGAGCGCTGGGTAAGACGGTGATCGCGATTACGCATGATGACCAGTACTACGAGGTAGCAGATCACGTCATTTACCTAGAAAACGGTAAGTCTATCCACGTAAAACATTAAGATTAAATTATGCTAAGACGACTTCTAACTATATGTAAGCGGATTTTGGGCTTTATCTTTTTCCCGCTGATTTGGTTGGTGCGCGCCATCACAGGTTGGATCGCTGGCAATTTTATCGCCCTGACATTTTCAGTAATTCTGCTTTCAATTGCTGTCGTCGTGTTGTGGGAGCGTGTCGTTATCATTATTCCGGCTGGTTATGTTGGCGTCATTTACCGTCCCTTGTTCGGCGGTATTGCGATGGACAAGGTATTGAATGAAGGTCTCAATATTGTTTTTCCGTTAAATACTGTTACCCAGTACGACGGCCGAGTGCAGATGAATAAGATTGAAATGGAAGTTCTGACCAAGGATCAGCTTAGGTCAGATATCAAAGTTTCTTTTCAAT
>CALQNE010000259.1 GCA_943331855.1 Bordetella parapertussis | reverse complement strand
TTTATCGCCAGCCTTGAATTTTTTAGTAACGGCAATTAAGGCACGCCGTGCTGCTTGGATACTGCCGCCTGCCATTGAGCCAGAACAGTCAACCAAAATCTTGACAGCAGTCTTTTGTGTGTTGGCATTGGGGATGCTGGGACTAAAGCTGGCGGGTGCGATAAAGGTTTGTGCGTCGACGTAGTCGGGTGCTACGGTTGCAACGGAACATTGGGCTAACTGATCAAGCACAAGGATGAAGTCACGATCTAGGTAGCTTTGTTGAGCCAGTGCCACGGTCAGCCTGTGGTCGGCTGTGTTGTTTGCCATACTAATCGGGTGGCTTGGCGAGGCAATGCGCGCATTGACCAGATCACCATGCAGGTTCAGCGTTAAGCTAAAACCGTATTCGGCTAAGAGGTCTGTTTCTGGGACTTGATAAGGTGCTAAGCCGCCGTCACGAACTGCATCGCCATAACGTGGGGCAATGACGGTGGGGATGGCCAAGCGCAAACCGCCTTGTTCAAACTGCAATAGCTGACCGTAGTGCATGTCGATCAGGCATTGTTCACCAGGTGCTAAGTTACCTAGATGTAAAACGTAATTACCATCGTCACCACGCTCTAGCATGATGGCGGCGTCGCCCTTTGACAGGGTTTCTTCGTATTGTTCTTCAGCTTGGGCCTTGGCAACCACTGTGCCGTTTAGTTTGACTTGGCCAAGCTGAACTTCAACACCTAACAATGTTGCGCCCCAGGGCAGCGGAAAGCTGTACACGACTTCAGCGTGTGTCTTAGTTGGGTTACTAAACGTTTGGCGCACATGCGCTTCAAACATTGCACCGCGCAGGTCGCCCGTGATGGCAACGTCTTTTAGGATCAGTGGTTCGCCTTGGCTATTACGCAGGGTGGCCTGTGGGCCGTCGAGTTCGATGATGTCGCTCATTTGTTTGCCTTTGTTGTGCTGTCTTGGTTGATTTGTTCGTAGGCGCTCATTACGGCTCGAACAAAGTGACGCAACTGCTCGGGGGTTAACCCAGCGCGGGTAGGTTCAATCACAAGCTCAACGCCCTCGGCCACATGCAAATGGCTGCAGACTTCGATTGACCCGGGCACGCGCCCTCGCTCAGGTACTGGCGCTGAGCCGCCTTGAAGCAGTTCACGAATACGGTCAAGCGATACCCCGGCTGCTGTCCATTTTTTGACAAGCAAAAGTTGTTCAAGATGCTGTGGCGAGTACTTTGCTGCTCGAGTTTCACCTTCAGGCCGGTTCACAAGTCCAATTTGGACGTAGTAGCGAACCGTGCGTTTGGTGAGGTCGGTGAGGGCACAGAGCTCGTCAAGCGAGAACGTTTGGGTATTGTTGACAGTGTTCATGCGTTAATAATAACACTATAACTGTATAAATTAACTGTATTAATAAAAATACGGTGATTGGGTTAGACAATAGAGGGGGTGGTGCCTCAAGGGGTGAGGCAGGTGAGGGGAGTTTTCGTTAAAATAAGATTTTTGACTGCAATATGTTACTTAGTAGTCACAAATAGATATTTATATTATTTTATAATCTATATTTTGATTGTTAAGTTAATAAATATTAACAAACAAGATAAAAATCTAGTAAGATCTAAATTGATTAAAGTTTCATATATTGACTTTTATGAAAGATAAAAATTCACTTATAAATACTTAAATTAAAATGTCTGATATCCCATTGCCAGTTGCACGCAGCTTAGGCCGCTTAGGTTTGGCCCTGTCACTCGCTCGGCGTCGGCGCAACTTGACGCAACAAGATCTTGCAGAGCGCATCGGCACGTCAATCAATACGGTCCGCCGTTTAGAGTCGGGGCATCCCGGTAGTGCACTTCAACACCTAGTCCGTGCCTTACAAGTTTTTGGTGATCTCGATAAGCTCGATCAGCTTCTCGACACAGCACACGACTCGATCGGTTTAATTCTGATGGATGAAAAACTGCCGCAACGCATTCGCAAGTCAAAAACTACCGTTGAAACGGGTGCGTTCTAGTGGCAACGAAAACATCCTTTAAACCTGTTACGCGTCGCACGAGTCTTGAGGTTTGCCTAGGCCGCGTAGAACAGCCGCTCGGTCGCCTGATCTACGCTAAAAATGGCCCTCGAGAGTTCTCTCAATTTACTTACAGTGAGCCATGGTTAGCGAATCCACTGTTCTTTGATATTTCGCCTGATTTGCGGCGCCAGGTAGGACATCAACTACGAAAACCACCAAGCAAAAATGATTCGTGTTTTTTTCTTGCCTTAGCAGATTCTGAGCCCGATGCCTGGGGTCGACGCGTGATCGCGCGCGCGCACGCCAAAGCCCGAGCGACTGACGCCTCACTAGCCGCGTTATCAGAAATTGACTATCTCACTGCGGTAGATGATTTCAGTCGTGTTGGTGCCCTTCGGCTGCGAAACGAAGCAGGCCAATATCTACGCGGTGCTGAGGCCGAGGGCCATACAACACCCGTATTGCTAGAACTTGAAAAAATACTACAAGCATCTCAAGCGGTTGAGCTCAATCAAGAGACCGCAGCCGATCTTAAATATCTACAGGGAAAGGGTACGTCGCTTGGTGGCATGCGGCCTAAGTGCACCGTACTCGATACAGACGGTGCGCTGTGTCTGGGAAAATTTCCAAGCGTGAGTGATGAGCGTTGTGTCACACGCGGTGAGGTCTTAGCACTTCGTCTGGCAACCCTAGCGGGAATCGATAGCGCCTTGGCGCGAATTGTGATGGTGCAAGAGCAACCCGTTGCAGTCATTCGACGCTTTGATCGAACACCTGATCAAGGTCGTATCCCCTATATTTCGGGTGCCACCCTATTACAAGCTGAGCGTGATGACGAGCACTCATACACCGAGATACTCGATTTGATGCGCTCGCATTGCAAAAATTTTGTCGCAGATGCTAAACAACTGTGGCGTCGATTGGTATTTAACCATTTGATTACTAACGTTGACGATCATTTGCAAAACATTGGTTTTTTATATGCCAACAATAATCAATGGCGCCTGGCACCTGCCTTTGATTTGAATCCATTTCCAGATAAAGAACCCGAGTCAAAAACATGGTTAAGCGAGGACACTGGGCCGATCACCTCGGTGAAGCAACTGCTAGAGCAGGCAACCCGCTTCGAATTGGCACCAGCGGAGGCAAACGTAATTCTCAGTGAGGTGGTCGAAGCTGTCAGGCAATGGAGGGTTGTAGCCATTACGCCAGAAGTTGGTCTGAAGCAAGCTGAGTGTGCAGACTTTAAATCTGCATTCGAACATAGCGCTCTTGAACAGGCCACGAGATCGATCAGTAATGCCGTCTAAGCGGTGACAGATTCACTTGAAGGCAAAAACGCTCATTATTTCAAATGATGCTATTCAAGCAGCCGGCGGCTCGTTCAGTCATCACCACTTCAATCGCCAGTTGTGCACGAGTCAAACCCACAAACAGTTGGCGTCGTGCTTTGTCATCAAAGTTTTCAAAATCAACTTCAGTCAGCACGATGCCTGCTGCGCTTTGGCCCTTGAAGCGATAGACAGAATCCGTTAGTAGTGCGCCTTCAGTCCATAGCGCGTCGCCAGCGGTTGAGTACATACCGGTCGGGCGGCGCAAAGTGAATTCACCTAGTTGAGGTGTCTTAATTAAGATTGAACCTGCCAAGCCACGCCAACTAATGATGGCAATATCTTTAAGGGCGATGCCGCGTTTGAGTAGATGTTCGACTGCGATTTCGGTTTGACGCAATAGTTCTGTGTCATTACTGTAAGTATAAAAATTAGGTGATTCGCCGTGGTAGAAAGAACGAGACACCACAGGCGGTTCAGTTAATCCAAGTGCATTGATGACATGACAAATCGCGCCTGGAGTTCGAAAGTTATCTTGGCAAGTCACGGTTACCACATCCGTTAGATCAAACTCTTCGCGCTTATAAAGTCGTTGTGCGTCATCTTCAAGTAGATAGATCTTGCCGTCATCGGTTAACTGGGGCAGCAACGCTGCCACCCATTCGGGTTGAAAGTCTTGCCCCTCATCCAACACAATGAGTTGATAGCGCTGTTGCAAACTAGCGTTGGCGTCGATTGCTTCGCAATAGTGCTGGCTTAAGTGATCGTAATTGTTAGGCGCCGCAAAATCTGGCTCGCCTATCGTTTGCCGATAATATTCAACACACAGTTCATGAAAACTTGCGACCTTAGCCTTGGCCGGTGCAATATGCCCAATGTGATCCGCCAGGCTTCTGTTGTAGCAAACGTATAAACTTTTAAAAGACTTTACTGAGGCGTCTTCTAATAATTTAAGTGCAAGCTGCGTTTTGCCTGAACCGGCTGTGGCTTGTATTCTGATCACGCCTGAAGGGGCCGTAATACGTGGCACCCAAGTGGCAAGGCCATCAGCCAAGCGTAGGGTCGTGGTGCGAACCTGCTCGCCCAACACGCGCATGTCTAGCGTGACGTTAAATTGATTGCAAAAGAATTTACGAATATGTTCAACGTCGGCGGCTGGTTGGTCGACCGCCAGCATTTCTCTGGTAAGCGACCCTAACTGATCAAAACGCGTTGCATCAATGATGCGTTCAGGCGGCATCGTAATAATTTGTTGATCACCTACGATGTAGTCGGGTAGTACAAGGCAATTGGTGACATGGGTGTGCAAGCCCGCATGCGATAACCGACTGATCACTGCTGCAAACTGAATCCGAGTCTGTCGCCCCACATCACTGGGGCCGTCGCGATAGACCTTGGTGATTTGACCATTGGCAATCGAAACGTCACCGGCTTTAACTTCAACAAGTAATACGTTACCGATAGGCGAGAGCACCACAATATCGATCTCGCCATGTTTGTCGCGGTCGTTATGCAGTGAGTGCCATGACACGCTATGAAAGATTTCATAGCCGTCGGGCAGTGAGGCCTCAAGGCGATACAAGACATCAAGCTCGCGCTCGATGCCAGTGGTGTAC
>CALQNE010000258.1 GCA_943331855.1 Bordetella parapertussis | reverse complement strand
AGACCTTTGGGAATGTGACGATCGAGGCGATGGCAAGCGGCCTGGCCGTGGTGGCGTACGATCATGCGGCAGCCGGGCAGCTCATTGAGCACGGACGCAATGGCATGGTGCTTGCGCCCAACCAAGAGGCGCAGCTGTTCGAGGCCGCTCGGCAAGTCGTTGAAGACCCTGTGTTGCGCGCCCAAATACGAGTCGCCGCGCGTCAGACTGCGGTCGACCGTGATTGGACTTCAGTGATTGCACGTACCGAGAGTATTTTCAGATCCTTAATTGCCAACGAGGATCCGACGAGCGTCTTAAAAACGCCCATGCAGTTAAAGACAAATCTCTGAGTACTCTGCAAAGCTCGCCGCAATTGGGTACTGCTGCACCGAGTAATCGCCGTAGCCATTACGATGAAAAATAAATGGTATGTGGCAGTTGCTTGCACAGAGTGCGTCGACGTGTGTATCGCCGATCAATAGGCACTCGCTGGCCTCGACTTGTAAGGATTCCATTGTGGTGATTAAGGGCAATGCGTGCGGTTTCGCATGCGCTGTCGTGTCGCCTCCAGTCACAACTTTAAAATACGAAGATAATCCGTGCCGTTCAAGCGCCTGCTTAGCCGAAATCTCGATCTTATTGGTGCAGACGGCTAAATGATAGCCTCGCGATATTAATTGATCGAGAAAACTCAAGACGTTTGGATATAGAAACGAATGGTTGTGCGCTTGCCGAGCATAGTGCGTGAGGTAAGCCTGTTGGATATCGTCAGCAGCGACTGCGGGTGCTTGGACGAGCGTCATCACTGACGCGAGAATATCAGGCAGTGCCCCATATAAGTTTGGAATTGCTTGTTCGGGAGCGAGTGCCTGAAAACCACAGTCAATCAGTGCTTGATTAGTGGCTTTGCGAATATCGGGCTCGGTATGCATGAGCGTGCCATCGAGGTCAAAGACGATGGCCGAATAGTTGCTGACAATATCTTTAGCTGCTTTCATAGTCGAGACACTAAACCCGCTGGAGTTGCCGCATAGCCAGTCAAAGTGCGGTCGGCATGCAAGAGCTTCCAATCGAGCATTTTTTGAGTCATCTTTAACAATTCGAGGGCATAGCTTGGATCTTGCGCAACATTGTGAAGTTGTGACGGATCTGTGGTCAGATCAAAGAATAGTGGCGGCAGCGCTGCAAAATGCACATACTTATACTGATCGTTCTGAATCACTGAAAGTGCGCACTGATCCATCGATAGTCCCAAAAAATCTTCGGGTTTTGAATAGTAAATATTTCTGAAATCAAATTCATAATGCACTTCAGTGCGCCAGTCAGCTGGCGCGATGCCGGTTTGTACAAAGGGCAACAACGAGTGGCCGTCGCACGTTCTGGGGATTGGGCGCTCAAGCCAGTTCAAGATCGTAGGCATCGTGTCAATTGTTTCGGTAAAGTTCCGAACAATATTGCCGCGCGTTGCATCTGCTTCGGGGTTTGGGTCACGCACAATCATTGGGATATGAAAACTTTGATCAAAGTAGCCAATTTTTCCCAGCAAATGGTGATCACCTAGTTGCTCGCCATGATCGCTTGTCAGTACGATTAAAGTGTTATCCCATTGACCCGTCTTTTTTAAGTAGTCAAAGACACGTCCGATGTGATGATCGACCTCAGACATCAAGCCATAGTAGGTGGCGCGCATTTGCCGGACTTCAGCGTCTTGCATGTCCGCACCGAGTCCCTGGCCATTTTCAAAAAAGCGACGACGCTCGATTGATTGAAGGTAATACGCCAAGAGTGGATGCTGGGACGCCTCAAGATCTTTGCTCGCAGCGCGAATCGGTGGTGGACAGTCCTTCGGGTCATACATGTCGTGGTACGGTGCCGCAGCGCTAAAGGGCGGGTGGGGACGGTAGTAGCCAAGATGCAAGAACCATGGCTTGTTCTCTGTACCCTGCAGGTATTCGAGCGCACGGTCTGTGAACCACGTGGTGTCGGATAGATGTGCAGGAACGATGCTTGGTTTAGCCGTTGCACCGATATCAGCGTCGGTTGCACCTTGCGGTAACCAGATATCGTTAGGTTTATTGGGCATGGCGAAGCCCTGCGATGACAGCCAGGCAAAGTAGGCCTCTTTATCCAGACCCCATGAACCGACCGGATGCCAGCCCTCCATATCTGCCCCTAAGACTTTAAAACGTGGGTCTTCGGCGGCTGTTTCACGGGGATCAGGTGTCGTGGTGGTGTAACCCACTAAGGCGGGCTGATAGCCGGCTTTGCGTACTTCTTTTGCGATATTGGTGTGACGCGCATCCAGCGGAATCGTATTTTGTACCGCGCGATGAGTCATCATATAAAGTCCCGTCAGCATCGAGGCACGGCCGGGGCCGCATGGGACCGCCTGCGTGTAATGCTTAGCGAACGTCACGCCTTCGCTGGCTAGGGACTCGATATTTGGGGTTTGAATAACGGGGTGCCCAAGATTTTTGAGCGTGTCACCGCGCCACTGGTCGACCACAATCAGTAAGACATTTTTTTGTTTAGCTGTCATGAGATGAATCCGTAAGAAATAAATTAACGCAGAGTTGGATCTAGCCTGTCACGTAACCAGTCGCCCGTCAGGCTGATCGAGAAGGTTGTCAACACGATGACGCAGCTCGGCGCGAGCAAAATCCAGGGGGCAGTTTGTAAATATTCACGACCATAGCCCACCATATTGCCCAGGCTGGTAAGAGGTGGCTGTACCCCTAAGCCTAAGAAAGAAAGGCCTGATTCGAGCAAAATCACTTCAGGAAACGTGAGCGTCATACTGACGATCAGTGTGCTTGCGATGTTAGGCAAAATATGCCGAAAGTAGACCCGCCAAGAGCTCGCGCCGAGTGCATGCACTGCATTGGCATAGCCTTGTTCGTTTGCCGCGATTGTCAGGCTGCGTGTAATGCGGGCGCTGCGCTCCCAGCCATGGCAACCCATCAAACAAATAAAAAGGACAAGTGTGTTACCAAAAAAAGCCAAAACCGCCAAGGCAATGATCATAAAAGGGATCGATGCTTGAAAATCAATCAGCGTGAGGACGACCTGCTCAAGCCAGCCTTTGAAATGTGCAGCCAAAAATCCCAAGGTCAGGCCGATTACAGCTGAAAGCAACGTGCTGGCAAAGGCAATCAACAGACTGACTTGAACCGAGATCAATAGTCTCGAAAGAACATCGCGCCCCAGTTCATCTGTGCCGAGCAAGTGTCGCGTCGTGCCGCCTAAGCCCACTGGCGGTTGCAGGCGTGCCTTGAGGTCAAGTGCAGTATAGGCGTAGGGCGCAATAAGATCTGCTAACGCCGCGATGACAAATATCCCAATGATCCACGCAATCGCCACGACGACGAGTGGTGGGTACTCTTGCCAAAAATAATGGCGTGACAGTTTTGGAAGTGAGGGGGTTGCTACTGTCATGGCTGATAATTTTTCGCTAAGATTCATTGCGGGTTGCACTTAATGATGCGAAGTAGAGCTGGCGCGTAAGCGCGGATCGAACAAGCAGTAGATGGCATCGACAATGAGGTTGGTTGCGACCATACTGACTGTAATCAGTAGCAGCGCGGCTTGAACGACAGCCAGATCACGATTGCCGACTGCTGATACAGTGAGTCGGCCGACTCCCGGCCAAGAAAATACGCTTTCGACTACCACGGCACCCGCGATCAGCCCTCCGAACATGAGTCCGGCGATCGTGATGATCGGGAGTGCCGCGTTGGGCAGGGCGTGGCGAATCACAACTTGAGACCAGCGTAGGCCTTTAGCAGAAGCTGCGCGTATGTAAGGTTGCCCCAAGACCTCGAGCATTGATGATCGCGTGTAACGTGCCAAGACCGCAGCGCCACCCACCGTGAGTGTCAGGATTGGCAATATCGCATGCTCAAATCCGCTAAACCCTCCGCTCGGTAACCAACCTAAACTGACCGCGAAAATTAACACTAACAAAAGACCTAGAACGAAACTCGGTAAGGTGTGTCCAGCAACAGAAAAGCTCATGACCAGACGATCGCACCAAGAGTTACGGTGTAACGCAGCAAAGATACCTGCCGGTATACCAATTAACAGATTCATCGCAAACGCAGGTAAAGCGAGTGCGAGTGTCGCTGGAATCGCTTCTAGTACGAGCCCCATTGCAGGGCTTGCATCGCGCATCGAAACACCAAAGTTACCTTGAACAATATTTAGCAAGTAACCCCAAAATTGCTGCCAAAGCGGCGCATCAAGACCCCAGCTTTTACGAAAAGCAGCAATGGCTTCTGGTGGGGCATCGGCCGATAAGATCATCATCGCGGGATCGCCCGACAGCCGCAATATCGTGAAGGCGAAACCCACCACCAAGAAAATGGTCAGCAAGGCACGCAAACTGCGGGAGAGCATGTATCGACCCATGTTTAGGTGCCCGCCCCGTGACGAATCATCGTGTGGAGGTGGCAACTTACTGTATGTGCTTCACCAATACGGGTCGTAACGGGTGCACTTGTTTTGCAATGCGCGGTCGCAAGTGAGCAACGCGGATGAAAACTACATCCGGTTGGGATGTTCACTGGATTTGGAGGCTCACCCTTGAGGATAATGCGTCCGGTATTTGCTGTCGCATGCTTTGCCCCAGGAGTAGAGATCGCTGAAATCAGAGCTTGGGTATAAGGGTGTGCCGGGTGTGATAGCACGTCTTTTGCGGATCCCTGCTCGATGATGCGGCCTAAATACATCACGGCAACTTCGTCACAAATATGACGAACGACACGCAGATCATGGCTAATAAATAACATCGTCAGATTCATTTGCTGACGTAAATCGTCAAGCAGATTGATCACCTGTGCCTGCACGGAAACGTTAAGCGCAGAAATGGGCTCATCGCAGACCAGCAAGCTCGGCTTAAGTACGAGGGCGCGGGCCAAGACTACGCGCTGACGTTGTCCGCCCGAGAGTTCGTGTGGGTAGCGCTGAAACAAGTT
>CALQNE010000257.1 GCA_943331855.1 Bordetella parapertussis | reverse complement strand
TGAAATAGTTTTCAAGAATCCTCCTAAGTGTGTTTTGAATGGTTAAGTTGGACCTATCTGGGCGCCGCAGTTCTGCCCACAGAAGTTCGTAGGAGGTCTTAATCGGGTTCGACTCATGTGGCTCGATCTTCGTAAAGTGGTCACTCTTGCGAACCACCCAGAACGACTCATCCCCTATCACCTTCTTTTTCTTACGCCGATTGGGGTTGAAGGTAACTTCTTTATGAAAATACACGTTGTGGGTAAGTACAAAAATTTGTTTGATGTGCCCTGTCTTCGCCCGGACTTCGTCAAACAGTCCTTTGATGAGGCTACTGACAATGAAAAGGATGTCACTATCAAGACTGGATACGGGATCGTCAAAGACCACGACTCGGTCGTTGGTAATTCCACTTTCCGTGTCACTACCTTTGATGAGCTGGAAGAAATACAGAAACGTCACAAAGGTTTTCTCCCCCTCGCTTAAAGTCCTCATGGCCTCTGTACCATCTGCCCGAACAAGTTTGTAAGACGTCGTTCCGGGGACATTGGACGTCACCCGTTTCAATAGACACTTGTTAAGGTCTAAATTGAACTGGAGTGATAGTCATGAAGAGAGTGAGATACCCGGCCGAATTCAAGGCTGAAGCGGTGCGCCAAGTAACTGAGCGTGGCCACGGAGTCGTTAACGTTGCCAAGCGTTTGGGCATGTCGGACAAAAGCCTATACCTGTGGGTGCGACTTGCGCAGGACAGAGCAGGCCCAGGCAGTGGAGAAACTGCCCAACTCAAAGCCGAGGTGTCGCGCCTCAAGGCCGATTTGAAGAGGGCCAACGAGGAGCGTGACATCCTAAAAAAGGCCGCAACGTACTTTGCCAAACTGTCCGGGTGAAGTACGTATTTATGGCTGAGCACCAAGGCCAGTTCCGACTCAGCAGCATGTGTCGGGTCTTGCGTATCCAGCGCAGCGGCTATTACGCGTGGAAGGCTGCACCCAAGAGCGCACGCACCTTAGCCGATGAATCCCTCATGGCCGACATCCGCAAATCCTTTGAAGACAGCCAAGGTATCTATGGCAGCCCACGCGTTCATTGTGACCTGCGCGAGGCTGGTATCGCCTGCGGCGAGAAGCGAGTTGCCCGCCTGATGCGCCAAGCCCAACTGCGCTCGGTGCGCGGCTACAAGCGACCACGCTACAAGGTCGGCATGCCCTCCACCACAGCACCAAACCTGTTGCAGCGCGAATTCACAGTAGCTCACCCTGACCAAGTCTGGGTCACCGATATCACCTACATCCGCACCTATGAAGGCTGGCTGTATCTGACGGTGGTGATTGACCTGTACTCACGCGCAGTGGTTGGCTGGTCCATGAAATCCACCATGGCCACAGAACTGGTGCTGGATGCCCTGATGATGGCGGTATGGCGCAGGCGCCCTAAAGCGCCAGTGATGATTCATTCCGACCAGGGCAGCCAGTTTGGCAGTGATGAGTTCAACCGCTGGTGCAAAGACAACCACTTGGTGCCCAGCATGAGTCGGCGCGGGAACTGCTGGGACAACGCTGTTGCTGAATCGTTTTTCAGTAACTTGAAGAAGGAGCGAATCAAACTCCGCATCTATGCTTCCCGCCAGGAAGCCAAGTCAGACGTGTTTGACTACATTGAAGGTTTTTACAATCGAGTCCGCAGGCACAGTCATCTTGACCAAATGAGCCCGCTTGCGTTCGAGCAACTTCAAACCGGAAGTTGATTTATGTCTACGAAAGCGGGTGACGTCCACCAAAGCAGCCTCAGTCAATCGCGTATTGACTGCCCGAAGCGGAGGTCAGATTTATATGCTGGGTCAGCGCTGTGTATTACAAAATTGAGATCCGACCAATCCTATCCAAAGCGGCCATAGGTAAGCTGTACAGGCGAGAATTTATGTGACAGACCCTTCCTCGTAGTATTCGCGCACCATCTCTTAAGTTTTTTCTTCCTTTGATCGCCTGACTTGTTATTGGCCGAAGTACGAATCCAAATCCACGATCATTACTTCGCTAGCGCGCCCATTCTCATTTTCCCGTTTGCGCTATTTGATCCTGATGCTTGCGGCGCATAGCAAAAGCCACCAGCATCCGCGATAGTGAGTACTTTGCGTGATATGTTGCCGCCATAACATCGCAGCGATGCGTTGTGGGCTTTCACACCAGATGGCAGAACGTAGTGATACACCCCCTGCGGGAATTCAGGTGTAGGACTAGTGATGCCATTGCACGCATCCAGACGCTGGGGTGCGATGGTCTGTCCGTTCATGTCCTTATCGCCATATATTGGGAAACCATCCAAGGCCACTCCGATCAAATGCGATGGGCCGCTCTCCTGATCTACCAAGGACGTGACGCATGCCGACAGCCCGTGATAGTGGTAGCTGTTGCCCGCGTAGGTGGGGGTTGGGTGGCCATTGCAGCGATCAATAAAGCGGGCGACGATAAGGTCCCCCGAACGCCCTTTGAACGCGAATGACACGTTGTCGTTGAGCGTGGTTGCCCGGTGTCCTGAAATCTCTGCTGCGCCATACAACACCGAGCCTGAAATAAGCACGCCAATGGCACCGGCGTTGACCGCAGTGGGCGCCTGGGCCTTGGTAGGACAAATATTGAACTGCATGGGCTCTGTGGCACCAGGCCCCTGAAACGGGGTGACCACCAGCGGCATAGCGCTGAGCTTTGTTACGCTGCTCGCGCTGCCTGGAACCTGCTTGGCGCCCGTTGGCACTACCGTCAGATAGTACGGATCCACTGCATGGCTCGGTCTTGCGCTGGGCCACACGGTCATTGTGCATGGGTTGGCAAAGGTGACCGACAGGCCCAAGCCCCAGGCCGCTTGGCGGTAGCCCGATGCAAGAGAATACGCAGTATCTGGGCCAGGCCTTGCAGTGACAGCGCTAGAGTTCGCACCCATACCAGCGACATTGCTTGCGCGAACGACGCAGGCATATTCAACGCCATTTGCCAAGCCAGCTACGGTCAAGGGGCTGGCCTCCCCCCTAGCACTCAAGGTTTCGCTCGCAGACATGCAACTGGCGACATAGGTGGAAATAGCGGACTGCCCCCCGTATAACGGCGCGGAGAAGTCAAGGACAACACTGGCGTTGCCAGTGCTTGCCGCAGTAATCGATGGGGCCCAGGGAAGCGCGCCCAATGGGTCGCATGCAGCCAGCAGCACCGACGTCAAGACAAGCAGTCCGCCCCTGGGATGCGAGATTCGCAGGCGCGCCGACATTTACGCCACCACGAACTGACCCATTAAGCCCAAATCCTCGTGGTTGACCATATGGCAGTGGTACATATAGGGATAGCTTGTGTCCGCCGCCTCGTCGAACTTGGCAACGAAGCTCACGGTCTCGTTGAGCGGAACATAGAAGGTGTCCTTCCAACCGCTCTCATAGGCCTTGACCGCATTGGGATTGCCATTGCGCGACACAATCTTGAACTGAACGCCATGGATGTGAAACGAATGACCGAATATGTTTCCACCATTGACGGTCCACACCTCCGTAGCACCTATTGACACCGTCTGATTGATGGTGTTCATATTGAAACCTACATTGTTAAAAGTGAACGGGGCACCCGGCCCGGTTGCCGTAATGTTCAGTGTGCGGGACCGAGTGGCAGATGCGGCCGTTGGGAAGGTATTGCTCACCAGCGTGGCAGGTAAGGCGGTGACCGCGTTGGCTGTTGGAGCTATTACTTTGATGTGCAATAGGTTGAAAGTCTTGTAGTTCAGTAGGCTGCCAAACTCACCGCCGGTGGCGTTTTCCAGCCCGGCATAGCCAAAACTCAATCCCGCATCGGCGCCGTTATATGACTTCAAGTCTAGGGTACTACCGACTGTATCCGCAGCCAGGTTGACCACAATCTCATAGCGTTCACCCGGAGCCATTATTAAACGGGAAACGGTCACGGGCGAATCCAGAAGTCCGCCATCGTTAGCAATAACATAGAAGCTTCGTCCATCGCTAAAACCGAGGTTGTAATTACGCTCTATTTCGCCGTTCAGGATGCGTAGCCTAACCATCTGCTGAGGGAGCGAGACCTCAGCGTTCATAACGCCATTGGTCAACAGGTAGTCGCCATAGGCGGTGGTTGTGTAAGCAAACTGGTTGGCTACGCCATTGGTCGTGGTAAATCGTCGACTGGTGAGAACCAAGGGAATATCGTCAACGCCATAAGTACGCGGCAAGCGCAAACGGTCTTGCGCCTCATCCTGCACGATGATGAAACCACCGGCCCCCAGCGTAAGCTGTTTTTGGGTGATCTGATGCAAATGCGGGTGGTACCAGTAGGTAGCGGCATTGTTTTTGACTGTAAAGGCCTCAGTAAGCCAAGTCGTACCGGCCGCTACGACCTGGTGTGGACCACCATCCACCGAGCCGGGTACCAGCATCCCATGCCAGTGGGTGGTAGTGTCCTCGGCAAGTGAATTTTTCACCTGCATACGGGCGGTGCTGCCCTTCTTCATCACCAGGGTTGGGCCCCAAAAACCATTACCGTTGTAGCCATAGGTGGACGTCTTGGCGCCTGACTGATATTGGACAGAAGACGGCGCAAGCACCAATTCATACGTTGTGATGTCACCGTTGACTGTGCCTGTCAGTTGGGGGGGAATCCACAAAGCGTTGAGTTCAGACGCTGTTGGACCTAAAGGGGTATCTGTAGTTCCATTCGTCGGATTGCCATCGGTACCGCCACACGAAACAATGATCCCGGTACCACCGAGCAAAGAGCCAGATAACCATTTAAGCGCGCCCCTCCTGGGCAACGATGTGCCATTATTTGTGTGTGAAATCTTCATTTTTCCTAGGTATTTGAGATGGATAAACTGGGCGCTAGCATGCCATTTTTTGATCTTTAAACCGATTGATCGACCAGATTGCCCCTATCTTCAATCGATGCAGTCACGTTTTTTTGCAGTATTTGCAGAAAACTTTCTAAGTTTTTGCTGGTTGCATCAATGCCGCTGGCTTTGAGCAAGGAGGACGCGCTTTGAACCACCT
>CALQNE010000256.1 GCA_943331855.1 Bordetella parapertussis | reverse complement strand
TCGTCGTAGACAATGCTTCGCAACGCGGGGCACTGATCACGTACCTCAAACATTTTGTCGACTTGTTCTTGATCTTCAACGATCGCAACGCTCACCGAGGCATCTTGCAGTACGTACACCATCTCTTGGGCGACCGCGTCTTGATACAACGGGATCGGCACCCCGCCCAACGCCTGGGTCGCCATCATGCTCATATACAGTTGCGGCCGGTTCTCACCAATCACGGCGACATGATCACCCTGTTTGATCCCAAGCGCCGCCAAGCCACAAGCAAGTTTTTGGACCCGGTCGTATACCTGCTGCCAAGTCAGCGTCTGCCAGATGCCCAAGTGCTTCTCGCGCAGGGCTGGTCGATGGCCGCGAACACGTGCGTGCTCAACCAAGAGGGCGGCAAAAGTCGCAGACTGAGTCATAGGCGAGTGCTGCATGACAGACTTTGTGCTCCGTTTTGATTATTTTTGCTTCTAAACTAGTAAACAAGTTATAAGCTGAAACGTCAACCAACTGTCGTTTTGATGACATTTGGGGCCAAACTAGGGTATATCCGGATGCCAAGCCCGTCACTTGAACTTTCTGCTGCTTGGATGCCCTTGCTCACCGCTGAGCAACGGGCCCGGGTCGAACACGACACGAGTCTGCAACAGGTTTCAGCCGGCGCGATGATCGAGCGACGCGGCGAGCCCTCGCTCGCGTGGATTGGCGTGATCTCGGGCCTGATCAAAATATCGGTAGGCAATGCAGACGGCAAACTGGCCTCGCTGACAGGGGTGCCCGCGGGCGGCTGGATTGGTGAGGGCTCCCTGCTCAAGCACGAGCAACGGCGCTATGACGTGGTCGCCTTACGCGAGTCTGTGATTGCGAGGGTGCCGGTGGCAACCTTTGAATGGCTGCTCGACCACAGCATCGCGTTTAATCGGTTTTTATTGCATCAACTCAACGAACGCGTGGCGCAATTTATTGGAAAGGCTGAGTCCGATCGCCTGCACGACCCGGATGCGCGGGTCGCGCGCTGTCTGGCCGAACTGTTTAACCCTTTGCTGTATCCCGGAATGGGGATGCGCTTAGCCATTACACAGGAAGAGATTGGTTATCTGGCCCGGCTTTCTCGCCAACGCGTCAATCAGGCTCTGCGCGCACTCGAAGAACTTGGCCTCGTGCATGTTGAATATGGGGCCGTTGAAGTGCTGGATTTGAAAGCCTTACGCCGTTACGGTGTCTAATAGTAGTTGGCGCCTATGATTGCGCGCCACTTTTTTACTAATCTTTACTTTGATTCAAGAGCATGCTTATGACTAATTTTCTAGATTTCTTCAGGTTTGGCCGCTGGATGCCCGCACTCGCGCTGTGCGCCGGCGTGCTATCGCCCACCCAAGCCGCTGACTTTACGGCCGGCTCGTTAGCCCTCAATGATTTATGGGTGCGGGCCTCAGTACCTGGGCAAACAAACGGAGCCGGCTATCTACAAATTAACAATCCTACGTCAGCCACTGACCGCCTGCTGTCCGCGCAATCTGAGGCTGCCACCCGGGTCGAGCTGCACACGGTTCTCACCGAAAACGGTGTCGCCAAAATGCGTCAAGTGCAAGGCATCGATGTCCCCGCCAATGGCTCGGCCAAGCTTGCCCCAGGCGGTTTTCACATCATGTTTTTACAATTAACAGGGCCCTTTAAGCAAGGGGATGCTGTGCCCGTCGTGCTGAAGTTTGAAAAAGCGGGTGACATACGCGTGAACTTTACCGTCAAACCCTCAACCTACAATCCAGGCAGTGCAGGCGAACAAGGTCATGGCCCAGGCATGAAGCACTAAACACTAAGTGGCTGCAGCGCGGCTGCCAAAGATAGCCGAGCCAACGCGCACTTCGGTCGAGCCTTCCTCGATCGCCAGTTCAAAGTCACCGCTCATCCCCATCGACAAACGATCGAGCGATACCCCCACAATGCCCGCTTGGAGCGCTTGATCGCGCAACTGCCGCAGTTGCGCAAAACAGCTGCGCACAGCCACTGGATCGGACGACAGCACCGCCATCGTCATCAAGCCTTGAACACGCAAACTTGGATACTGTGACATTTGCTTTAAAAACGAAACCAGCTCACTAGGCTCGAGGCCTGATTTGGTCTCTTCGCTTGAAGTTTTAACCTGCACCAACACATCAATTGCCCGGCCTTCAAGCTGCAAGCGCCGTTCAAGCGCCTCAGCCAGATCAATCCGGTCAAGCGATTGCAACTCGCTTGCGTAACGTGCCACCTCTTTGGCCTTATTTGTCTGCAAGTGTCCGATCACCACCCATTTGATCCCGCAGTCTTGCAATAACGGTGCCTTTTGGCTGATCTCTTGCATCCGATTTTCGCCGAACCGGTCAAAGCCCAACGCGACCGCCTCGCGAATGGCAGCATCGTCAAAGGTTTTACTCACCGGCAATAGCGTGACGCCAGCGGGATTACGGCCCACTCGCGCACACGCCAGCGCGATTCGCGCCCGAATCCGACTGATGCGCAGCGCCATGGTGTCTGCGTCAGTTCCTTGAGATTGACCCGCCGAAGGATCTGGAGTGCTGGAAGAGCTCATCATCACGAACTGATCACTTTAAAGGGTTGCACAATTTTTCATACCATCTGTGTGCCTATGTTACGACAACGCTCGCGCGAGTGATTATCTGCACCAAATCAGTGCTTGAAAAACTTCTGTGCACTGAACTGCAATTTTGCACCAACATGGTGCGCAGCCGCGGCTGTTTTAATTCCTAGATGCCGCAACAAAAAGAGTTATGTCCATCCCGCAGAGTTCGTCTCGCGCTAACTGTGACGCTCTTATAAATACCTGACAGACAGTTTTATGAAGCGGTGCCGTTCCGCCACAAAGCTGGCACGGCTTTTGCTTTATGAACTGCGAGCATACGCGCTTTTTCACAGCGCCATGCGGCCGCTAACCCCGGCATAGCCGAAGCCTTATCTACCCAGGAGATTTAAAGATGAAACGCAGATTAGTTCTCAAGCAGCTAACCGCTGCCAGCTTTTTAGCCATGGCGGGTTTTGCCGGTACAGCTTTTGCACAAGACACCATCAAAGTTGGTATTTTGCATTCGTTGTCAGGCACCATGGCCATTTCTGAAACAGCGTTGAAAGACGTTGCCTTGATGACCATCGACGAGATCAACGCCAAAGGCGGCGTGATGGGCAAGAAACTTGAGCCCGTGATCGTTGACCCCGCCTCAAACTGGCCTTTATTTGCTGAAAAAGCACGCCAGCTGGTTGCCCAGGACAAAGTCTCAGTGGTGTTCGGTTGCTGGACTTCAGTGTCACGTAAATCAGTCTTGCCAGTGTTTAAAGAGTTGAACAGCCTGTTGTTCTATCCCGTGCAGTACGAAGGCGAAGAGCTCGAGAAAAACGTGTTTTACACCGGTGCTGCACCTAACCAGCAAGCGATCCCCGCTGTTGAATACCTGATGAGCGCAGACGGCGGCAGCGCCAAGCGTTTTGTCTTGCTAGGCACCGACTACGTGTACCCACGTACTACCAACAAAATCTTGCGCGCCTTCTTGATTTCTAAGGGCGTGAAAGAGAGCGACATCGACGAAAAATACACACCGTTTGGTCACTCTGACTACCAAACCATTGTTGCTGACATCAAGAAATTTGCAGCTGGTGGCAAAACTGCTGTGATCTCGACCATCAACGGCGACTCAAACGTACCTTTCTACAAAGAGCTCGGTAACGCCGGCCTGAAAGCCACCGACGTGCCCGTTGTCGCGTTTTCGGTGGGCGAAGAAGAACTGCGTGGTGTAGACACCAAGCCTTTGGTTGGTCACCTTGCTGCCTGGAACTACTTTCAATCAATTAAGAACCCAGTGAACGCTGAGTTTGTCGCAAAGTGGAAAGCGTACGCCAAAGCCAAGAACCTGCCTAACTCTGCCACGGCGGTGACCAACGATCCAATGGAAGCCACCTACGTTGGTATGTACATGTGGAAACAAGCTGTCGAGGCTGCAAAATCAACCGACACAGACAAAGTCATTGCAGCGCTTGGCGGCCAAACATTTGCGGCACCCGATGGCTTTACCATCATGATGGACAAGACCAACCACCACCTGCACAAACCAGTGTACATTGGCGAAATTCAGGCTGATGGTCAATTCAGCATTGTCTGGCAAACCAAAGGTCCCCTTCGTGCCCAGCCCTGGAGTCCCTTCATCGCTGGCAACGAAGGCAAGCAAGGCCTGTAATTCGCCACACCATGAGATTGCAACGACATGTTTTTGATTTACCCTACCGTGAAACGGTGGCTGCTCATTGTTTTGCTTGCGTTACCGCTGCATTGCAGTTTGGCCGCCGACTTGGTCAAACCCTCAGTCCTGAGTGGCTTGGCCGGCGAGAGCAATACCGAGAGGGTCGAGTCGATTACAGCGTTAGGGCAACTCACCACTCCTGGCGCAGCCGCAGTGTTGGCTGCGTTGGGGGCGGGCAACGTTCTGATTACCTCTGACAAAAAAGTTTTATTGTCGGTTGGAGGTGGTAAAGCAGTCGATCCCACAACCGGTGAAACGGTTGTGGCGCCTGCCGACGCTCAAGCATTTACCCTGAACAACAGACTGCGCAGTGCGCTGCAAGCCGCACTCGCTAGCGCTGAACTATTTTCGCCGCAGCGTAGCGTGCGCTTAGCCGCTGCACAACGCCTTCAAAAAGAAGCTGATCCGGCGCGTGCGCCCCTACTTGAGCGTGCGCTTGAAGCCGAGCAAGACCCCGGCATCAAAAGTGCTCTAAATGTCGCCCTAGCAAGCGCCTCAATCAAAAGTACCGATGCCGCAACACGCCGTCGCGCCGTGGCGCTGCTTGGCGACAGCAAAAATGCGAGTTTTAAACCTTTATTGACCGCAATGGTCACGCCAGATGCCGCTGGTGCCTTCGCCGAACCTGACGCAGACGTTCGCGCGGCAGCAAAAACTGCAATCGCTCAAATTGAATGGCATCAAACCGTTGTGGCCTGGGTTGGCAATCTCTTCTTTGGTATCAGCCTTGGCAGCGTGCTCTTGCTGGC
>CALQNE010000255.1 GCA_943331855.1 Bordetella parapertussis | reverse complement strand
GTTGAGGTTAATTCTGAGGTTTGGGAAAACATCGTCTTTGTGAACTTTGATAAAAATCCACGTCAAACGCTTAAAGAATGGTTGGGCCCAATTTATGATCAATACACTGGGTTTTCTGCTAATCGCATCAAAATCGCGGATCATCGCGTCGTATTGAATACCAACTGGAATCTTGCGGTGAACGCCTTCTGTGAGGGCTATCACAATCTGTACATCCATAAAAATACAGTGCCAGATTATCAAGGCGGAAAGACTAATCCGAAACGCCATCGGGCGTACCTTGAAGTTGGCGACCACTTTGCGCGTTATTCAGCGCATGGAAACCCGAATCATAAGGCGACACCTGCAGAAGGACTTTTGTATAAGCATTCAAAGCCGATGTTCCCAGCCTTTACGCATTTCAATATGGAGGATTTGCCCCCTGGTGTGAACCCTTCTCGTTTTGCGCAATGGGCGTTTGACATTATGCATGTCGTGCCGAATTTTGTGATTGGCCCTCAAGCGAATACGCATTCAATCATGTTTTTTTGGCCGATTGATCATAACAAGACGGATGTTCGAGTGATGCGCTTTGGATTTAAGTCAGATCGGCCTTCAGATCGCATTGCGCAAGCGCATTCGATCACCCGCGGCCGCGAGGTTCTGCGCGAGGATTTGGCGACGATGGAGACGAATTATCAGGGTGTTGCAAGCGGTGGAATTCCTTATTTGTTTTTGTCAGAACAAGAGCAATTGATTCAAAACCACTACCGAGCAGCTGACGACTTATTACGTGATGCGGGGAGTCAATGACGATGGCCACTTTACCCTCAAAATTCTCTGATTTAGAGCGCTTTGTCGACGAATGGGCGCTTAAGTCAGAAGAGGCGCGTTTTAACAAGTTGCATCATGTCACGCTCGAGCACTTGCGGGTATTTTACGATGCGCTATTACCCAGAATGGAAGAGGTTCTTCTGTACTTGAATCAATACAAGATACAGGATTTACCGCCAGAAGAGAAAACTCTTTTTTATCTGGCAATGACGTTTGCCGAGACCGCACACCCAATCGATCTAAAGTGGGAAGATGTAGATTTTCCTGATGCTTACCCTTGGGATAAGTTTGAGTTTCGAACAGTCAGTGCTGCAGACAATTGACTCAAAACTAATCACCGGAATGATAGATGTCGCACGATCGTTTTGAGGTGCATTTGGCGCGCACTGGCCTCACCATACAAGTTGATTCAGATGAATCCATTTTAGACGCACTGTTGTTTGCAGGTGTTCAGGCGCCATACCTTTGCATGGAGGGCAGCTGTTCAACGTGCCAAGTGTCGGTTTTAGAAGGCATTCCTGAGCATCACGATTCAGTATTGACACAAGCCGAGCGAGATGCGCAGAACACGATGATGATTTGTTGTTCTCGTTCAAAGTCATCGCGCTTGGTGCTTGATATATAAGTTCTAGAATTTTTAGTGCAAGTGTTTTAATTTTTAACAACAAGAGGATTGAATAAATGATTCACGTTATTGCAGTGATTACCGCTAAGCCTGGTCTGCGCGATACGATATTGGGACATTTCAGAGCCAACACGGCCGCTGTACGTGCAGAGCAAGGCTGTATTGAATATGGTGCTGCGATCGACGCTGAAGGCGCACCGGCTATTCAAACACCCTGGGGGCCCGATACTTTTTTAGTGATTGAAAAGTGGGAAAGTATGGACGCCTTGAAAGCGCACGCTGCAGCGCCTCATATGGCTGCCTACGGCGCCAAGACAAAAGAGTTTATCGCGAGTCGGATCATTCACGTGATGTCACCAACTTAATGCGCAGGGTCGGATAAGTTTAAGAGTTCATTCGTAAGCGCGGCCTCTTGTTCTTGTATCACTCACGCTTGACTTAAGCGGTGGTCCAAACGTAGGCCTCGTGTCCCGGCACAAAATTTCTGTTGTTTTGTTCTGCGTTTCGATTGATGAGCGGGCGCGCATATAAGGGATGCATGAGGCTTCGAATTTCATGTTCGATGTGGTGTAATACTTTGCCAGTGTCGAGGTCAATGACATCTCTGAAGCGATATTGATGCACGCTATCTTCTTGCGAAATCAGCTTGCGAGCCATCAGCCTGTTGTACGGCCCAGAAAAATCAGCAAGATAAATTTGCAGATGATGATTGTCGTATGGTCGTTTGTCTGTGCTGTCTGCTTCGCGGTAGATCAGCGCCTGACTGGGGCCAACTGAAATGCGGGCAAAGATCCCTTCGTTGTCTTTGCCGGTGATGGCCTTCGCATTCATGATTTCGCGATAGAAGTGTGCAATCGGTTCGGCACTGCCATGGTCAACCAGCATTTCGATGCAGGGCATGCCTAGACTGATCGGGCCAAACAGCGGAGCGGGTTCGTAGCACTTCAGGCGGTTACCCCAGGGGCAGGTGACTAGCACATGATCTGGGTGTTCGGTCACGCTGAATTGCGTTGCTTTTAAAAGCTCTTTGACCGCATCGAGACGGGCAAGTAAGGCCGCACGACTTGGAACCACAATAAAAATGTTGCCACGCAACACCATCGCTTTTCCCGTGGGAAGGTGAAATTGATTGCGGCCTAAATTAATCCACATATTTGTGATGCCGGTCATCAAATAGGGATCGCGAGTAAAGCCCATGCCCATCGCGTAAAAAATGGTGGCGAGCGATTGATCAGGTATCTCAAGGTTCACATGCTCTAACGCAACAATATTGCCTAGATCACCCTCGCTACGATTAAATGTGCTGGCGTTTTGCATGTGGTCTCCTGCAGTGTTTGATTTAGACTTATTTTTTCAACGGCATCGCAAGATGCAAGTAATGGTTTAACACAAGTGCCGCCCACATTGAAGTGGTTCATGTTGCAGTGCGAAGGTTCGTTGTCAGGAAGTACTTCCGTTACTATGGTAGAGAGTTAAAAACTCACCTTGGTCTGAGACGAAGGTGATGATCAGAAGGAAATCATCGTTTGAAGATGCGCTTATTTACTGCACGTGCTTTCTGGGGCGCAGTCCTGCTAAGTTTTTGGGGGCTGTGCGTGGTGGCGGCTGAGTTTCCGACAGGTCCGATTACGATTGTGGTGCCGTTTGCGGCAGGTAGCGGAACCGACTAGACGGCCCGGGCGATGGCGCAAGCAATGACCGAAGCATCTGGTGCCTCTTTTATTATTGATAATCGTGGCGGCGCGAACGGAATTTTAGCGGCCCAATTTGTCGCCCAGGCAAAGCCAAACGGTTACACCATTTTGTTAACCACCAATACGACTCAAGTTGCCAATCAGCATTTATACAAAAAATTACCCTACGACCCGGTGAAGGATTTTCAACCAATCGGTTTGATTGGCCGAGGCAGCATGTTCTTGGTAGTCAATGCGCCTTCGAAGATCAGAACAGTTGAAGATCTGATCCGAGCTGCCAAAGAACGTCCGGGGACACTCAATTTTGGAAGCGGTAGCTCGTCAAGTTTAGTGGGCTCTGAACTGCTTAAACAGTTGGCAAAAATTAATGTGACCTCAGTGCCGTATAAAAGCAACCCTCAAGCCGTAAATGATTTGATGGGCGGGCAGATTGATTACATGTTTTTGGATAGCTCAACCGCGTTGCCACTGATTCGTGCCGGGCGTTTGCATCCTGTGGCAGTGAGTGCTGCGACCCGCTCGAATGCCGCGCCTCAGGTGCCCACGGTTGCCGAGGCCGGTTTGCCTGGATTTGAGGTGACGTATTGGAATGCCGTGTATGCACCGGCGGGGACCCCAATAGAGGTTGTCGATACCTTGTTCAAGATGATTTCGACGGCAGCGCTGTCGCGACGCATGGTCTTGCGTCAAGAGTCTTTAGGGAGTGAGGCTATTTCGAGTTCGCCTCGCGAGTTGGCTGAATATCAAGCGCGGGAAGTACACCAGTGGGGTCAAATTATTCGGGCGGCAGGAATTGAGCCGGAATAGGGTGGAGTTTCTGTGCGACACATTTTCTGATGGCTGACGCAAGTATGAAAAATATTCTTCAAGGCATCTCGGTTTTAGAGTTAGGCCAGGTGTTGGCGGGGCCTTTCGCCGGTGCGATCTTTGCGGATTTAGGTGCAGAGGTGATTAAGCTTGAGCGAATTGAGGGTGGCGATGATGCGCGTACGATGGGTGCTGCCTTTAGATATGGGGATGCGCTGAACTTCCATGTCTTTAATCGAGGTAAAAAATCCGTCGCAATTGATTTAAAAAGTCCAGAGGGTATGGCGGCCTTTGAACGTTTGGCGGCAAAGGTCGACATCTTTGTTCACAATATGCGGCCAGGTGTAACGCAAGCGTTGGGTATTGATGGCGCAGCACTGTGTGAGCGCCACCCGCAACTGATTTACTGTGAGATCTCTGCCTTTGGTCATACCGGACCGATGAACATGCAACCCGGCTACGAGCCACTGATACAAGCTTTTAGTGGACTATCTAGCATCAATGGCGGGCCACAAGACCCACCGATGCGCTCGGGTGCCTCGGTTTGTGATCAAGGGACGGGTATGTGGGCCGTGATTGGGGCGTTGGCACTGTTGCAAAGACGAGGCCATACCGGGCGTGGAGGTGTCGTGAGCACTTCTTTGCTTGAAACTGCGTTGGGATGGGTGGGGCAAAAGGCGGACGCCTATGCGAACCTGGGTCGTTTACCCGAACGTCATCGGTCTGGACATCCCGGTTTTGTGCCCTATGAATCCTTTGAAACGCAAGATGCGCCAATTTTGATTTGTTGCGGAAATGATCGTTTGTTTACGAAGTTTGCAATAGAGCTGGGGCATCCAGAATGGATCAGCGATCCAAGATTTTCGAGCAATCGTAATCGTCTCGCCAATAAAATAGTCTTACTAGCATTGCTCGTGCCGCTATTGCGGACCCAGCCTCGAGCAGCATGGATTGAGCGGTTTAATGCAGCGGGCGTACCGTGTGCGCCCGTCAATTCAGTACCAGAAGCGCTCGCCGACCCACAGGTGCAGGCGCTTAAGATGCAGAGCCTCGTACCCAATGAAGATTTTGTATTGACCGCTTTGCCCATTTCGTTTGATGGCGAGCGCCCTGAGCATCGTTTTGTTGCACCAAGACTTGGGCAGCACAATC
>CALQNE010000254.1 GCA_943331855.1 Bordetella parapertussis | reverse complement strand
GGCTTGCCCTGGAACTGGCGCACCTTCCCAGAGTACCTTGACGCGCTTGAAGCGCGGCAGTTTGATGCCGACGTCGCAACTCAAATTGGCCATGCACCGTTGCGCATTCATGTCATGGGTGATCGCGGTGCCGCACGCGAGGTCGCAACTGAAGCAGACAGCGCCGAAATGGCGCGCTTAGCAGCCGAAGCAGTGAAAGCAGGCGCACTCGGCTTCACCACTTCACGGACTATTTTGCATAAAAGTAGCGATGGTCATCACACCCCCACTTTAGGTGCGGCTGAAAGCGAGCTCACCACGATCGCCAAAGGGCTGGGCGCGATCGGCCAAGGGGTTCTGCAATTAGTCTCGGATTTTGATGACACCGACAATGAGTTCGCGATGTTACGCCGCATCGTCGAAGCCTCTGGACGTCCCCTATCACTCACGCTCTTGCAACACGAACATTTGCCACAACGCTGGCGTCGCGTGATGCAACACATGCATGAGGCGACTGATGCGGGTCTACAAATGAAAGCACAGGTCGGTGCACGTCCTGTCGCCTTGCTCTTGAGTTTTTCGCTTTCAATTTGCCCATTTTCTAAACTACCTTCGTACGAGGCCTTGGCAACTCTCCCCCTCGCTGAGCGACTTGAGCGCTTAAAAGACCCCGCCCTGCGCGCCAAAATCGTTGCTGAAGAACACACTGAAGCGCTATATAAACGCCGCGTAGCAAACTTTGAAAACCTGTATCCGCTGGGTGATCCGCCAGAGTACGAACCCAAACCTGAAGACAGTATTGCCGGTCTGGCCCAGCGTGCTGGTGTCAATCCAACCGAATATGCCTACGATTATTTGCTGCAAAATGAAGGTAAGGCAATTTTGTATCGACCACTTTATAACTACGCCGATCAAAATCTTGACGTCTTGCGTGAAATGCTCCTCGATCGCGATACCGTCCCCGGCCTAAGCGATGGTGGTGCACACTATGGATTTATTTGTGACGCAAGCTTCCCGACCTATTTGCTCACGCACTGGGCGCGCGACCGTTCGCGCGGCGACAAAATACCTCTTGAAACACTTGTGAAGTGGCAAACACACGACACAGCTGCCACCGTTGGTTTGCATGATCGAGGCTTGCTGCGCCCGGGCTATAAAGGTGACGTCAACATTATCGACTTTGAAAACCTCAAGCTGCGAGCACCCAAAATCGTGCATGACCTCCCTGCGGGTGGTCGTCGCTTAGGACAAATCGCTGAAGGTTATCGTGCCACCATCGTCGCAGGTGTAGTGACGTATCGTGATGGCGTCTCAACGGGCAAACTGCCTGGTAAGCTGATTCGCGGGGCACAAGTTGCTCAAGCGATCGCAGCTTAATGCTCGAATGCATTCTTAATACGCTTTAATCAAAAAAATCGGAGACACGAATGGCGATTTATGAATTACGCACCTATACCGTAACCGTCGGAAAAATGAGTGATGTTGTCGCGCTGTATAAGGCTGAGGGCTGGCCCGCACTTTCTAAACATCCCAAAAAGCTGTGTGGCTATTTCACCGGCGATATCGGAGCCCTCAATCAGTTGATACATCTCTGGAAATTTGACGACGATGCTGACCGACGCAAGTTTTGGGACGGCGTGTACGCCGATCAGGCTTTTATGAACTTCGCCAAACAACTGCGCCCGTTATTACAAAAACAAGAAAACAAATTGATGCTTGCGGCACCTTGGGGTCCACAGGTTTAGTCAGGCCCTCTCGTACGTCAAACAAATCACCAATCAGCGTTTGACGTACTTCGTGCCAGAAAAGTCGGATTCACTCAGTGCGAAGGCCCCGCGCTCGTTCTGCGCGTGACTCATCATTGCCTGTGTTGGCTTCGAGTACAACAGTCTTCGGCTAATCGCCAAGCAATTCGCCTGCTGAGCATTTACAAAAAACGCAGCATGATGAAACAAAACGCCTAAGGGATCCATGATCGTCGCATCCTCAACGGTCAACATTTGATGACGCACTAAAAATGCGTTCAATACGCCATCGCCCGGAATAATCACTTCAGCACCTAACGCTAACGCCTGTTGGCAGGCTAACAAAAATCTTGTTTTGATCCCCTCTGCAACCTCTCCGCCCGCTTCAAGATCAAAGAGGTTGACGGCCGGCGTCAAGGCCACGACACCAGCTAGGCGATCGGCTACACCATACGCACGGGCAAGATCCTCTGACAGCATTTTTTGAAACTCTGTCAAAGCAATCACAGCAAATTTTCTGCCAAGAGAGCAAGCCGTGAGCATGCACGTCTCTGAAAGACTGACGATTGGTATATCGACCAGTGATCTGGCCTCAGTTAAACCGGGGTCAAAAAAGCAGCCCAGTGCAAAAGCGTCATAGCCCGCCTGTTCTGCAGCCACCGCCGCATCGCATACAAGTTTTGAGTTGAGCAGACGTAAACCGCCGCGAGTATTGAACGCCATGGGGGGCACGCCCACCGGATATGTCCCGGGCGGCAGTCCATGCACATGAACTTCAATCCCCTCAGGCATGACCGCTTGCGCATGCTGCTCAAGGGTATGCTGGTATTTCGGGAAAACGCTGAGATCCGTGAAACTTTGATGCCAAATCTTCATTGATGACCTCGGAACAGATAAATTTTAATAAGTAGCATTTACGATCGCCATACGCACTAGCCTGTTTGCATTAAGTCTGCATTAGAATCAAGTAAAGGCACTTAGCATGCTGGGCGTATCTTCTGCGTACGCGTACTAAGCCAATCATAACTTGATCTATAAGAGACTCCTTTGAAAATTGCTCAGACTCCATTCTCACCCATCGTCAAAACTCTGATTGTGACCGGCCTAATGATTTTTTCATTGGCACTCACTGTTTCGGCTCAAGCCCAAGATCTCAGCAATAAGCCCATCTCGCTTATTGTTGGCTTTGCGCCAGGGGGATCAAACGATATTGCAGCCCGAATCATTGCGCCCTATTTAGGTGAACAACTCAAAACGACCGTGATTGTCGAAAACAAACCCGGTGCAAGTGGCATGATTGCGGGGACGATCGCTGCGAAAGCCTCACCAGACGGGCATACCTTAATGCTGTCCAGCTTAAGCCCGATCATCATCTCGCCCCAAACGTTAAAAAAGCCACCCTTTCATACGCCAACCGATTTCATTGCCATAAATTTAATGGGACTCACCCCTGAAGCCATTGCTGTGGGCCCCACCCTAGCAAACGTCAATACCTTAGGCGATCTGCTGCAACTAGCTAAAACACGAGACATCACACTATCGTCCTCCGGCGTTGGCGGACTTCCTCATCTGACAATTGAATTGTTATTGGCCGCCTCAAAAGGTCGAATTATTCACGTCCCTTATAAAGGCGGTGCCCCAGCAGTCACGGATACGGTTGCCGGACATGTCGACGGCATTGTGATGGATATTCCGCCGTTGATGTCAATGATCAAAGATGGTCGCCTCAAAGCACTGGCCGTCACAAGCGACAAGAGGGTCGACTTTCTTCCGAACATTCCGACGGCACAAGAATTTTTACCCAATTTCAATGTTGTGAACTGGCTAGGCATTTTCGCCCCCGCTCAAACGCCCACCCCAATCATTGCAAAAATAAATGCAGCGATTATCAATGCCATCGCACGACCTGACGTACGTCAAAAGATTGAAGCCGCGGCCATCATTCCTTCAACGATGGAGTCACCCGCGACCTTTCAAGCTTTTGTCAATACAGAGTATTCCCGTTGGGGCGAAGTTTTAAAGCAGGCGAAAGTCGAATTGACCGACTAGCCCTAATTAAACTGGGCGCTCACCGAACCAAAAGTACCGAAATCGGCTGTCACCGTATCACCCGTCTTGATCGGCACTGGCACCACACAGGTGCCGGTCATGACAATATCACCGGCCTGCAAAAATCGATTGTGATCGATCAGTTCATTAGCAAGCCAGGTCAACGCAAGCCTCGGATCGCCCAATACATTGGATCCCTGCCCTTTGCTAACAACTTCACCATTACATCTCACACTGACCTGATGATCTTTTAGATCTACGCTGCGCCAGTCAGTTTTAACCTCTTGTCCCAAAACAAAAAAACACGCGCAAGCAAATTCTGAAATCAACTGCGCCTCACCTGCCTTCGCAAAGTCCTCGAACCGCGAGGCAGGTACTTCGATCGCAACATGCAAAGCCTCAACCCCAGCCATCACCTCGGCCATCGTGAGAGGCGTCTCGCCCTGCCGTTTAATATCGCGCCCAATTCGAAAAGCAAACTCGGCTTCGGCAACTGCCATGAAATTACCTGTTAGTGATACCGTCGCCCCCTCTTTTAAGCAGCGCGAATGCAACAAACGCCCTGCAAGCGGGCCACTGACGCCTATATGCTGCTGCCCCGCTGCGCTGGTTGCCGCAATTTTCCAGCCAATGCCTGTTTCGCCTAAGGCTTTGAGTAGCGCAGCCTGCACGGCATATCCTTCAGCGCGCGAGCTCGGTCGACACGCTGGATCAAGCGAAACAATTCGCCCGTGATCACGAAAGACTGGCAATAAGGTTGCAACGGCTTGGTTAATCTGTGGTGTTTGCATGGGAAAGTCTCACTTTGCTGTGCATAATATGCAGTAAAGTACCCTAAAAAGAGAAAACGAGACATGACAGAACCCTATCAATTGACGCTCAGCCAAATGGCCAAGGCGTTGCGCACCAAATCCTTGACCTCTGAAGCACTCGTCGCGAGCTGCCTCGAACGCATCGCGGCTGTTGATCGCGAAGTGTTAGCCTGGGCACGCTTAGATAGCGACGCGGCACTGACACGTGCGCGACAACTCGATCAAATGCCTTACAGTGGCTTTTTGCACGGCATCCCGATTGGCGTCAAAGATATCATCGACACCACGGATTTTGTGACGAGCTACAACTCTGCCATTTACCAACAGCATCTTCCACAAAAAAATGCTGCGATCGTCACCCGGGCCCTCAAAGCAGGTGCCATCATTCTTGGCAAGACAACGACTCAAGAATTTGCCACACGCGGCAACCTCAGCCCGACACGCAATCCACACTCAGCCAAACACACGCCTGGCGGCTCGTCCAGCGGCTCGGCAGCCGCGGTCGGCGCCAGCATGGTACCTCTGGCTTTAAGCACCCAGACTGCGGGCTCGATTGTGCG
>CALQNE010000253.1 GCA_943331855.1 Bordetella parapertussis | reverse complement strand
GGTGGGCGGTACAAGTTTCGAACTTGTGACCCCTGCCGTGTGAAGGCAGTGCTCTACCACTGAGCTAACCGCCCAATCTGGATGCGCACTTGTGGTGGCTAGACTGGATACACCTTAATCGGTGAGCCTCGCATTATACACAGCACACCTCATCGCACCACCGATCCCACAGCGCTCACAATCAAAACCCATGAAACAGTCGGTCTATTGCTAGCGTAATGCGATCAGTCTCTTTCTTTAGATTTAAGACGGGGCTTTTTAAGATCTTGCGGGGAACTGCTGCCATTTTTGGCGTTTCTAACAAGCAACTCACTCCGTCAATCAAAAATGCGGGGATCAGATCCTCAGGCAATCGAACGGAAGCAAAAGACTCACGCAACCGGAGAGGGTTAACGATGCAAGTATCAAGATTCTCTAATAAGTCTGCCTGCACGTTGAGCAAGAAAGGCGTTGTATTTGAATGAGTGCTTGGGTTTCTGTAAACGTCATACCGCGCCATCAAAAAGTTCTCCACTGATCGAGCGGCAAGCCCACACTCTCAATCTCTGCGTTGAAAGCAGACACAAATTCTGTGTGTTCAGCTTTCCAGCGCCGTTCTTTTTCCTCCCGGATGAGTTCGCGCAGGAACCCATCACATACTTTTGAAATATTGATTCCCAATTTTTTTGCCTCAGATAAGACGTCTGCAGATAATGTAAGGTTGGTGTGACGCTTAGTAGAAGCAGCATCCATTGCATTGGCCATATATAAGCTCTATCTCTCAAGGAATCATTATTTATACGTACTTATTATACGTATTAAAACGCTACTGCCCAGTGCAAAAACTGGCCAGATCCCCCTTAAATTTGCTCGGTGACGACAATCCCCGCCGCTGCGGCATATTTTGTACGACTTGTCAGCCCTTACCCCTTGGGGCAACCATTCTCTAAGGGTTTCCCGTTGATACGATCCTTTACCCACTCAAGGTACATGGGAGCAGAAACGCCGGGGGTTGAAAAGTGAGTTTGTTCACCTGGCAGCTGAACTCTTGCTACATTCGCGCCCATCGCGCACATCTGCTTTTGATAAATCTCATGCATAACAGGAGGCACGACAGTATCTTTTGTGCCCCAGTAAATCGCGACGGGCGCGACTGGCTTTACGGGTTTGACACTACCATCAACAAACGCCTTAATCCAAGCCGAGGAGTTGCTGGCTTGGGGATTGACTAGAGATTTATATTTATCTCCATAGGCATAGTTAAAAGAATCAGCCATCACATGAACACATTTGTTACTTGATAATTGATCCGCGACCTTTGCACCCTCTTCAGTCAGTAAATCAGTGAGCTTAAGCTCGGGATAGGCGGCCTGAGTGCCCCAGAGCCCCATCATAAAGTGGGTAAACAAGAACACGTTCGAGACATTCGCCTCAGTAAACTCTTTCATCACGTTGACCGCACCAGCTGCATCGAGCGGAGCTTTTGGAAGCAGCGCTGCTAAATCTTCTGGTGCCAAGGCAACAAATCCAAGATACTGCAGATTGTCTGCGGCAGTACCTTGCAGAGCCTGATAGTCAGGCAGACTTGCCGCTGCAATCGTTGCACCCCCACCCTGTGACCAACCATACACAACCGTCTTTTTGCCCGCACCGACTTCGGTCATGGAGCTCGCTGCTCGCGCGGAGTTAATGACATCTCTGCCATTAGTTTGCGCAACGGCATATTGATGCTTACCACCACCGCCAAGACCTTGGTAGTCGGTAGCAACCACGACGTAACCTTCGTTAATAAACTCTTGGCCCTTCGGAATCCCAAAGTCAGTCCAAGAGTTTCCATCCATTAGAAAATATTGATTCAGTGGTCGAGTGGGATCGATAACTTGGGAGGGGCCACAGTTTTGAGCAGAGCCCGTTGTGCCATGGGCCCAGGCCAAAATGGCTCTGCCTTCTTTAGGGGCTGGGCCAACCGGGGCGATCACCAGTGCCGTAGCGATTGTCTTACGCTCACCGACATCGGATGAAATATAGGCAATTTTCCAAGCCTGCGCGCCTTTGAGTGATGTTTGAATCTGCTCTTTTTTGATCACTTGACCCAATACCCCAGTCGGGCTCATTTGTATGACTGACTCATAAAAAGGCGCAACGGGAGGTGCTGCCAACGCACTAGAAAAAGCAAAACAAAAACTCGCGAGGGCTAGGTTTTGAACAAGTGATTTCATGGGTCGTTCCTAAGACTGTAAATGTATATTAATAGTGTTACCTCAAAGATCGCAAGAACGTTGGGATAAACAGGCCAAAGACGAAGCTTAGGGCCATGATCGCGAACAAGCCCAAAATCCAAAGAACATATTTATGCGAACTTTTCAGAACCGCGACGTCAACATACAAGTCAGAAGATTTAGCTCTGCAGCTATCAATATTGGCCTCCATCTTAGACTTTAGGTCTGCGATCTGCGCTGTTAGTTTGATTTCAAGCTGGTTTGTCTTAGCCTCAAGGCGATCTGTCTGAGACAGAGAATTAAATGTACTCATCGCGCATCTCTCATCATTGAATATACGTATTAAACCGCCTTCAAGCCTCTACTGTGAGTCGACGCAAAGTCAAACGCAATAGCTTGGGCCTGACTCTTACAAACACTTACAAAAACCCAATCTAAATGGCTATAAATCCGCCCTAATCGTCTGACAACCAAGCAAGCCACGCATGCCATCCCAACCAAAATCGGCCATAATCCTACTCAAATAACATTGATACGAGACAAGCCATGAAAATCACCGCGATCACTGCAATTCCCTGGTCCTTTAGGCTTGACCAGGGCAAAACGGTCACGATGGGCATTGGCAGTACGACCAAGCGCGACACGATTATTGTGCGGGTCGAAACCTCTGAAGGCATCACGGGGTATGGAGAAGCCCATCCCGGTCGCAGCCCCGGCGCAGTGGTCAGCCTGATTCACAATACGCTAGCCCCCATGCTAATCGGCATGAAAGCGACCGATGTGATTGGCGTTTGGAAGCGCGTGCATCGTATGCAACTTTCAAGCCACGGGGTAGGCTCGGGTGCCTCGCTGGCTTTGTCGGGCATCGACATGGCGCTTTGGGATATTCGCGGCAAAGCCGCCAAGATGCCCTTGTATGAACTGCTGGGCGGTAGCAAGCGCCGTTTGCCTGCCTACGCCGGCGGCATCTCGTTAGGCTATCAACCCAAAGAATCTCTCGCAGAAGAAGCCCAAGAATACGTTGCACGGGGCTACAAAGCGATCAAGCTCAGACTAGGTGACTCAGCCAAAGCTGACATTGAACGTGTGCTGCACGTGCGCAAGGTACTGGGCGACGATATTGATATTTTGACTGACGCCAACACTGCCTACACCTTGGCTGACGTGCGGCGTGTATTGCCCGTGCTGGCAGACATCAAAGCCGGTTGGCTTGAAGAACCCTTTGCCTGTAATGATTTTTCGTCCTATCGCGAAGCGGCAAAGATTACCTCGCTGGTCCCGATCGCCGCCGGCGAAAACCATTATGGTCGTTTTGAATTTGCGCAATTACGCGAAGCCGGTGCAGTGCAGATCTGGCAGCCTGACTTATCAAAATGTGGTGGCATTACCGAAGGCCTAGCCATTGCAGCCATGGCATCGGCGTATCGTATCCCGATGCACACGCACAGTTCAGCCACCGGAATTAACCATGCAGCCACCATTCATTTTATGGCGGCCATTGAAAATTCAGGCTACTTTGAGGCTTGCGTCTCGCACTTCAATCCGCTGCGCGACATGTTTGGCACCACCTTCAACATTGGCGCGGATGGTTGTGTTGAACCGCTCGACAAGCCCGGCATTGGGCTTGAAATTGACGAGTCGTTGTTTGCTAAATACCCGCTGATTGATGGGCCGGGATATGTTGTGAAGTTTTAAGAAAAATCGCAGGCTAAATCTCATAAAAATTTGGAGACCAAATGCTTAAGCAACTGAAAATACTCTTCTATACGATCATTGTTGCCACTGCAGCAATCAGTACAACCCATGCACAAACATTTCCTGAACGCGCAGTCAAAATTGTTGTGCCTTATCCACCGGGTGCGTTCAATGATTCGCTGGCGCGCATGTCAAGCGAAAAACTCACCAAGCTTTGGAATCAAACCGTCGTCGTTGAAAACAAGCCTGGTGGCAACACCACAATTGGTAATAATTATGTGGCGAAATCACCTGCGGATGGCTACACGATTTTAGTCACGCCCCTACCCTTCTCTGCCTTACCGGCCCTGTACGGAAGCAAACTTCCCTACGATGCACTGAACGATTTTCAAGCGCTGATTTTGGCCGGTGTTGCCAATAACGTACTGGCGACTCGCAAGGGTCTTGGTATTAAAGACGTCAATGAGTTAATTGCCTATGCCAAAAAGAATCCGGGCAAACTCAACTACGGCTCAACCGGCTCTGGCTCGTCAAACCATCTGTCGATGGAACTACTGATGAGTATGACTGGCATCAAACTCACGCACGTGCCCTACAAAGGCAGCGCCCCCGCAGTGGCAGCGCTGATGGCGGGTGAAATCGACGTACTCTTTGACAATATCCCAAACATTCTTGGGCAAATCAAAGCGGGCACTGTGACAGCGATTGCGGTCACAGGCTTAAAACCTTCGCCACTTTTACCTGGCATCCCAACAGTTGCTGAAACCGGCGCCCCTGGTTTTGAAGTGAACGTCTGGTTTGGCATGCAAGTGCCTGCAGCAACACCCAAAGCAGTTGTGGCTCAGGTTAATCGTCAACTCGCTGCAATCTTTCGCGAACCCGACATTACCAAACGCTTTACTGATGCCGGCGTAGAGGTGGTTGCAAGTACCCCTGAAGAATTTAGCGCGCTACTCAAAAGCGAAGTCGCTAAATGGGGCAAAGTCGTTAAAGACGCAAATATTAAAATTGAGTAAAAGGGACTCGCGGGATATGACGAGGGTGAGTGAATACCGCCCTCGACGCGGGTCGACCTGTGAAGTATTGTGAAAAAAATTTGAGTCACCAAATGAAAATTAAAGATGTCACCCTCACCTTGTTTAGCTGGGATGATATCCCTGCAACAAGCTATGGCGCGCACACGGGTCGTTTCTCGGGCGGCAGCAAGCTTGGCCTGCTCGCCATTACCACCGATCAAGGGATTACAGGTCACGCTTTTTTAGGCTCAGCGTTTTATCCTGCC
>CALQNE010000252.1 GCA_943331855.1 Bordetella parapertussis | reverse complement strand
TGCCAAGAAGGCGGCCAAACCAACGCCCCCCTCATTGCGCAAAAAATCACGTCGACTATGAGTGGCAGACAGCATATCTGCACAGCAAGAACAGGACAGACCTGAATAAGAAGATGCGTTCGACGACGACATGGAGAGTCTCAAGAAAAATTGTGAATAAAACAGCAGTCGTCCAAGCGTAATCAAAACCTCGCAATGGGTGCAATCTAAAGCTACATCGGAATCATCAAATAGGCGAGTGACGTGAGGATTTGCGAGGAACGATGAAGTATGACTGGTCCGTTAGACCAAACAGAACCATAGAGTGGCTTTAATCGTCAGCGCCACACACTAGCCTCAGGTAATGCTGCAGGCCCTTAGCCGGATCCCACTGGCGCGCATACCCGAGCGAAACTTCTTCAAACCTGACTCCATCGCGCCAGTCGGTGTGCCGCACATGCAAATGACCGCTAATGGCCACTACAGCTCGGTAACGCACATGCCAATCATGCGTACGCCGTGTGCCACACCAGGGGGTAAACCGCGGCACGCGCGGGATACGAACTAAATCTTCGCGCAACGGAAAATGGCTGACCAGAATTGTTCGCGCATCGGGCGCAAGTTCGCGCGTGAAGCGTGCCTCGGCCTGCTCGCACAGCACAGCATTCCATTGGTCCATCGACTTCATTTCGCCGGGATGAATAGCCACCTCATCTGAGCAAACATTATCGATTTCGGCGGCCCAGGCAATCACGCCTTCGCGACTGACATGATCAGGCCGAAAGCTATAGTCATACAAAGTAAATAACGGCACAATCACCTCACCCGTGGGCGGAAACACCACCCAAGGATCTTCGGGTGTCACCACGCCCAGTCGCCTTGCCGCCTGTACAAGCTCGTCATATTTCATCGGGCTCGTCATCCCATCTTGACGCCGATCGACAAGCCACAGTTCGTGATTACCGGGCACCCAAAACACTTTTGCAAATTTTTGCGTGCACAGCGTAAAGGCTTCGATCAACAGCTCTGTACTTTCACAAATATCACCCGCCAAGATCAGCCAATCTGCAGGATGTGCAGGCAAGGCCCGCAAACCTTGTCGGTTAGCCATCACACCAAGATGCAAATCGGAAATCGCCCAAAGTTTCATTGTTTATTTGCTAGAAAAGCACGCCAAAATCGATCAAGTCGCAAACGACCCATGTGTTTGCATCCGATTTTCGCACGCAACAGGGGATCGCATGCTTCTTGCGGACAGGGGCTCGCTCTAGTACTCTATTCATACAAATAAAACTGAGTTGCCTTTTTCTTTGGCTCGGATAATCCGGAGACTACCCATGAACGCACGATCACCGTTTCAACGACTTCGTCAGTTTGTCACGTTAACGACCCTAGGCGCCGCCGCCTTATTACTGAACGGATGCGCAACCCAGACGGCAGCAAACACACCCGCCATCACCGTGGCCGCCAACTCTCAACTCGTGATTGAGGACTTTATGGTGCCTAGCGGCGACGCTGGGATTAACCTCTATGTGCGAAACAAGCGCTTAGCGACAACAACCTCTTTCAACAAGGACAATGTTGTTCTATTTGTACATGGCGCAACCTATCCGTCAGAGACGGGTTTTGATCTACGCTTAGATGGCTTATCTTGGATGGACGTGCTGGCACAACAAGGCTTTGACATTTATATGGTCGATATCCGCGGCTACGGCAAATCAACCCGCCCAGCTGAGATGGATCAACCGGCCATGCAAAACAAACCGATCGCTGATACCGATACTGCAGCGCGCGATTATGCTGCCGCAGCAGATTTTGTGCGCAAGCGCCGCGGGGTCGAGAAGATCAATGTGATCGGCCACTCTTGGGGCACTGCCATCACAGCGCTGTACACCACACGCCACGCTGACAAGGTAAACCGACTAGTACTCTACGCGCCGGTTTGGTTACGCAAAAGCGCATCTCTGACCGACTCAGGCGGTCAATTAGGTGCCTATCGTACCGTCACGGTTGAAGCGGCCTTTAAACGCAAAAGCACTGGCGTACAACCCGGACGAGACCCACAACCTCAGGCCTGGTTTGACGCCTGGGCCGAGGCTACTTTTGCCTCAGATCCTGTCGGTGCGCAAGCCAATCCAAAGTACGTTCGGGCACCAAATGGCAGCGTGCAAGACAGCCGTTTGTTCTGGAGCGCCGGAAAACCTGTCTTTGATCCTAAATTACTTACCGTACCCACGTTGTTAATTTTGGCTGAGTGGGATGCCGATACCCCGCCCTACATGGCAGAAACGTTGTTTCCGTTAATGACCAACTCGCCCAATAAAAAAATGGTGATGCTAAGTGACGGAACCCATGGCGTCATGAATGAAGTCAAGCGATTTAGTCTGTTTAACGAGGTCGCTCGGTTTTATCAGGATGGTTTACTTGTGCAGCCTAAATAACTCGAAGCCTTAGACTCAGCGCGCCTTGCGAAAAAAGTTTCCGAGGCGCCTGGACCGATCCATAACACCTTACGCAACTTAGCCACAACACGTTACAAAAAATTACCTCAGATTGATATGGTTTTAGCTACAACACGTCACGAAAAAAATATTGAAATTGTTGCGCTAGGTGAGGCCATGGTTGAATTCAACCAAACCTCACCTGATCAACCTCAATATTTACAAGGCTTCGGAGGCGACACCAGCAATGCCACCATTGCAGCCGCACGCGCTGGGGTGCGCACCGCCTACCTCACCCGATTAGGCGATGACTTGTTTGCGCAACAACTGCGTCAACTGTGGAAGACAGAGGGCGTCAACACCGAAGGCCTCGAACTGGATGCGCATGCATCCACCGGCATTTATTTTGTGACCCATGGCCCGCACGGCCATGCCTTTAGCTATCGACGTTCAGATTCGGCAGCCAGCAAAATGAACGTCAACTGGCTCTCAGGCACGCCCGCTACGATCATCGGACGTTCAAAATGGCTGCATGTCTCCGGCATCTCACTGGCAATTTCTGAGCAAGCCTGCAATACCGTTTTTGCTGCAATCGATATTGCGCGCCGCGCACACACACGCGTGTCTTTTGACTCGAATCTTAGGCTGAAGCTTTGGTCAATTGAACGGGCACGTATTCATATTACGAATACGATTAGCCGGTGCGATTTATTTTTGCCTAGCCTGGAAGACATGATTGCGTTGACAGGCTTAACTGACCCCGAGATGATCACACGTTGGTCACACGATCAAGGTGCGCCTCGTGTCGTATTGAAACTCGGGCCAAAGGGCGCACTCGTCAGCCAACAACGCCCAGTACCGAATGGCAAGATCACCTCGCCACAATATGATGTCGTCTTAGTGCCAGGACATGTGGTTGACATGGCTGATGCAACTGGTGCGGGTGACTGTTTTTGTGGCAATCTGTTGGCCAGGTTAGCGCTTGGCGATGACTTACTCACTGCGGCACGCTACGCGAACACTGCAGCATCACTGGCGGTACAAAGTTGGGGTGCGGTCGCAAGTTTGCCAACAGCCAAACAAGTTCAAGCTACGCTTTAAAGTTATCGCGCCAGTTGCACTGCGTGGCGTGCCAGGGTTTCAATGCGCGCGTAGTCAGCGCTTAGCAAGGCATCGGCTGGCACCAACCAAGACCCCCCTACGCACACCACGTTGGGCAGCGCCAAGAACTCAGCTGCATTTTGCGCAGTGAGCCCGCCTGTTGGACAAAATTGAATATGTGCGAAGGGGCCGTGAAGCGCCTTGAGCATCCCAACGCCACCCGCTTGCAGCGCCGGAAAAAACTTAAGCTCAGTGTAGCCATCATTTTGTGCCAGCATAATTTCGCTCGGTGTAGCAACTCCAGGCAGCAGCGGTACGCCACGCTTGCCGCAATCAACGCCTAATTGTGTCGTGTAGCCCGGGCTCACGGCAAAGCGCGCCCCCGCTTCAAGACACGCATCCAAATCGCGTGTGCTGCATACCGTGCCCGCCCCCACAATTGCCTGAGGCACTTCAGCACAAATCGCACGCATACAGTCAAGCGCAACAGGAGTTCGCATGGTGATTTCAAGCATACGAATGCCGCCCGCAACCAAGGCCTGCGCAAGAGGCACTGCATGGGCAACATCATGCAACACGATCACCGGAATGACCGGTGCGTCTTGCATGACCTGCAATGCAGTCAAGGTCATTCTGCGACCTTGCGCGACAAACCCTTAGGGAGAGGAAACGAAACGTTCTCATGCAAGCCTTGCATGGTGCGAACCGAGATGGCGCCCAGCGCCTTCAGACGTTCAATAACTTGTTGCACCAATAGCTCAGGCGCTGAAGCGCCCGCAGAAATGCCAATGCGACTTCGACCCACCAACCAAGCGGGGTCGATCGAATCTGCGCCATCGATTAAATAGGAGGGTATGCCTTTTCGCTCGGCCACTTCACGTAAACGATTTGAATTTGAACTGTTCGCGCTTCCAACAACCAACACCAGATCTGCTTCAGGAGCCAACATCTTGACGGCGTCTTGCCGATTTTGCGTGGCGTAGCAGATATCACTTTTTTTAGGTTCGATGATTTCAGGGTATTTCGTACGCAGTGCTGTCGCAACAGCCGCCGCATCGTCCACCGACAAGGTCGTTTGCGTCACAAACGCAAGCTGCGTCGGATCCGTCACCTGCAAGGCCAACACATCTTGTACCGTTTCAACCAAATACATACCTCCGGCTGATTGACCGAGCGTACCTTCAACTTCAGGATGACCTTTGTGACCAATCATGATGATCTCTCGACCGGCCGCACGCATGCGCTCGACTTCGATATGTACTTTGGTCACCAGCGGGCAAGTGGCATCAAACACTTGCAAACCGCGGTTTGCTGCATCTTGGCGTACCGCTTTTGAAACACCGTGCGCCGAAAACACGACAATCCCGTCGACCGGGACATCCTCTAATTCATCGATGAACACCGCGCCTTTCGCACGCAAGTCTTCAACCACATAGCGGTTATGCACGATTTCGTGCCGCACATAAATCGGTGCACCGTGTAACTCAAGCGCACGCTCAACAATATCGATCGCGCGATCAACACCGGCACAAAACCCACGCGGCTGCGCCAACACAATTTCAGCGCCCTGGCCTGGCAAGCTTTGTAAGTTGGTGGTTGAAGTGATTGTCATCACAACACCCCAAGCAAATCAATATCCACGCGCAAGGTGATGCCAGCGAGCGGATGATTAAAATCAAACAGCG
>CALQNE010000251.1 GCA_943331855.1 Bordetella parapertussis | reverse complement strand
GAGCCCGCGCTGGGCTCGCTCATGGCAAGTGCACCAATATGTTCACCGCTCAGCAGTTTAGGAAGATATTTTTTCTTCTGCGCGGTGCTACCGTTTCGATGGATCTGATTCACACACAAGTTTGAGTGTGCGCCGTACGACAAACCAACAGAAGCGCTTGCGCGCGAAATTTCTTCCATCACAACCATGTGAGCAAGGTAGCCCATGTTTGTGCCGCCATATTCCTCGCTGACGGTCATGCCCATCAGCCCGAGCTCGCCCATTTTTTGCCACAAATGCATCGGAAACTGATCATCACGATCCGTTTGAGCCGCCAAAGGTGCGATTTCGTGCTGTGCAAAATCTCGCACAGCTTCACGCAACATATCGATGTCTTCACCCAATTCGAAGTTCAGGCCTGGCAAGTGCATCACCGTCTCCCATGTTGATTGCTTAGTTTACGTTTACGTAAACGTAATGTCTTTTAATAGAGCCAAGGGTTAACCCCTGGTTTTTTCCTTTAATAAGGTCTCGCAGACTGCTTGCTGTTGAACAATTTCACTCAAGGTCTCTTCTAAATCCTGTCGCTGCTGTTCAAGCATCTTGCGCTGCGCAGAAAGCACTGACATGTAGTGCGCCAGCTGCGGCACGGTGTCGCGCGGACCCTCATACATATCAATTAACTGACAAATCTCAGAAAGTTGAAGCCCCAACCGTTTTCCGCGCAAGGCTAGCTTTAAGCGAGTACGATCCCGTGAAACGTACACTCGATTACGCCCTTCACGCGCCGGATTCAAAATGCCATGATCCTCATAAAACCGGATCGTGCGCGGGGTCAGATCAAACTCTTTTGAGAGCTCTGAAATCGTCCAGGTCGGGCTTGTCATAAGCTTTATTAGTCGCAGTTAACGTAAACGTAAATTATGATGGTCTGATCGCGCCGTCAAGCTTGGAGACAAAGTACCGATGAACCCCCTTGAGCATCAACTGCAGTATCCCTTTGGTGAAACGCTGCCAGGCCCTGGCCTGACCCAAGAGGTCGCCCCCGGCGTGCGCTGGCTCAGAATGCCACTGCCCTTTGTTCTTGATCACATCAACTTGTGGCTGTTGCGTGACAACATCGATGGCCAAGACGGATGGACCATCGTTGATTGCGGAATCAGCAGCGATGAAGTGAAAACGCTTTGGGATACCATATTTAGTACGCAGCTTGAGGGCTTACCCGTCTTACGCTTGATTGTCACCCATATGCATCCGGATCACATCGGTCTGGCCTATTGGCTCTGCGAGCGCTGGAACATCCCCATGCACATCAGCATGACCGACTACATGACCGCGCAAACCTGGAGCCAACGAAAAGGCGGCGGGGCAACGGGCGGAGAAAGTACCGCCCGACACCTGATGCGCCATGGCATGATTGATCCTGACTCAATCAAACAACTTCGTGAGCGTTCATCACACTATCCCGGAATGGTTCCTAGTGTGCCCGCCGCGTTTGTGCGCGTCATGCATGGCACTGAACTAAGCGTCAATGGTCATATCTGGCAAGCCATTGTGGGCTACGGTCACGCCCCAGAACATATGTCGTTCTATTGCGCAGATAAAAAAGTGTTGATCTCAGGCGATATGGTCTTGCCGCGCATCTCAACCAATATCAGCGTGTTCGATTACGAGCCCATGGGCAACCCTTTGCCCCTTTATCTAAACTCGCTCGATGCCTATGCGCACCTGCCCGCCGACACCTTGGTGCTGCCCTCACACGGACGCCCCTTCAAAGGGCTGCATGAACGCATCGCACAACAACAGTCGCATCACGCAGATCGTTTAGCAGAGGTGTTCACCGCATGCGTCGTCCCGCAATCAACGACCGACATTTTGCCCCTCATGTTCAAGCGCAAACTTGACTTGCATCAAACAACGTTTGCGATGGGCGAAGCCGCAGCACATTTGCATGCCTTGTACTTTGAGGGCAAACTCACTCGCGAACTGTGCGCGGATGGCATCATTCGTTTTACTCAAACAGCCTAGGCCTCGCGCTCGACTCTTATTAAGGATTTATCTTGACCACCCACCATCTCGATACCCGACTTCTTCATATCGGCGCCGCTGAATTCGATCCTAAAACAGGTACCGCACCGGTCAGCACCCCATCAATTCGTACCAGCACTGTCCGATTTAAAAATCTCGAGGTGCTTGACCGCGCCTTGGCCAAACGTGCTGCGGGCGAACGCGTCGTCACCTATGGCATCGCCGGGCTCGATACGCACCGTGCACTTGAAGAGGTCTTTATGCAGCTTGAGGGCGGCAGCTATTGCGTGTTAGCACCCTCAGGGCTTGCCGCCATTAGCATTGCTTTTTTAGCCCTGCTTAAAACGGGCGATCACATGTTGGTCGCAGATTGTGTATACGGGCCCGTTCGTACGGTTGAGCAAACCTTGTTAAGTCGTCTAGGGATTACCGTTACCTATTTTTCAAGTCAGGATCAAATTGCTGAATTGGTACAACCCAACACAAAGATGATCTACGTCGAGTCTCCCGGCTCGCTGCTCTTTGAAATGCTTGATATGCCCGCGCTCTCAGAAATCGCCCAACAACATAATTTGATTTTGGCGACTGATAACACCTGGGGCTCAGGATATATTTATCGCCCCTTGACCTTGGGCGCAGATGTATCGATCGTTGCAGGCACGAAATATATTGCGGGTCACTCAGATGTCATGCTCGGTGCCATTATCGTCAAAGACGACAAGCTTGCGGCACGCATTCATGCAACACAGTACGCGTTAGGAAACTCTCTGAGTGCGGACGACGCCTGGCTCTCTTTGCGTGGTGTCAAAACCATGGCCGTACGCATGGCGCAACACGCCCGTAACACCCAAGAGGTCAGCCAATTTTTAGATTCACGCCCTGAAGTCCTGCGGATTTTCGACCCGGCATGGCACAAAGATCCGGGCCATGCGTTGTGGAAGCGTGACTGCACGGGCGCGAACGGCATGTTATCGATTGAACTAAACTGCTCAGCGCTCGCTGCCAAGCCCTTTGTCGATGCCTTAACTTTATTTGGTATTGGTTTTTCGTGGGGCGGCTTTGAAAGTCTTGTGCAGTGGGTGAATCCGGCGGTACTCGCCAACCACGTCTACTGGCGTGGCAAAGATCACGCGCTCATCCGCTTGCACATTGGTCTCGAATCTCCGCAGGATTTGATCGAAGACCTAAAACAAGCCTTCGGTAAAATTCGCACTTAATTTTTTTAACCCTTTCAATCAAAGAATATTCAAATGACTTCACCTAAAGGTTACGTATTTGTCGAATTGGTCGTACGCGATCCCGAAAACTTTAAAGAGCACTATCAACCGCGATCAACCGCGGCCGTTGCCGCCTTTGACGGAAAGTTTCTAAGTCGTGGGGGCGATGTTTCTATCAAGAGCGGGCCTTCAGACGATCGTCGTCGGGTCATGATTGAATTTGAAACGTATGAAAAAGCACTCGCGTGGTACGACTCGCCGCTTTCACAAGAGGCAAAAACCTATCGCGACAAGTTTGCGCACGTGATTACTTTTTATATTATTCAAGGTACGTAATTCAACTCGCGCGTAGCGGCAACCCTTCGGGTGCCGCTGCAAAGGGTTTATTTAGTCCGCACTTGTTTGATCAGGGTGTCGGCGACATCCAGCGTTTCTTGATATCCGCCCGCCTCAGACGGTGAGGTCAAAAATTGACCCGCGACCGCGATTGAGGGTGTGCCCTGTACTTTATAAGAAGTCACGAGTTGATCTGCACGGCCGCTTTTTGAAACTACGCCAAACGAATCAAAGACACTTTCAAATTTAGCACGATCAACACCTTGTGCCGCGACCCAGGCAATGATGTCGGGCTTAGTAAATAATCTCTTTTTCTCTTCATGAATTGCATTAAAAACCTTGGCATGCAAATCAAGTCGGTTCATCGCTTCAAGTGAGTAAAACAACTGTTGCAACGGTTTCATGCTGGCATTAAAAGCAACGGGCACAAGTTTAACGACAACATCTGAGGGCAGTTTTTTTATCCATTTTTCAAGCATCGGCTCAAGCACCGCACAATGAGAACAGGCATAAGAAAAAAACTCTAGCACCTCGGTCTTGCCAGGTTCGGTCGGCTGCGCAGGATTGACCTCAAGATATCTTGCTTTAGGCGCACCGGACGCCCCTTGTGCAAAGGGTGTCGATGAAAAAAACAGCGTCATCATCACCACCAACAGTCCGACCATTCGCTTCAAGCATGACTGATTCATCTGTGATTCATCCTATTTGTTCAACATTTAATTTTTATTTACTGACGCACAACCGCAGTCGGAATTTTTTCTTGGCCAAGTCGCGTGCGCGTTTGATTCATGTCATCAATGCGAGCAAACGGTCCGACTCTGACCCGATTCACCTGTAAACCATTCACCTCGGCACGCTGAATTTCAACCGACATCCCCATCAATAAAATCCGGGCACGCAACGCTTCGGCATCTTCCAGCACTCTGAACGAACCCACTTGCAAAAAATAAGGCCCACTCGAAGCACTGTTTGAGCTACTCGCGCTCGCCGGCGGTGGTGCTGGCAACGGCTCAGCGCGTGAAGACGCGCGCGGTGCTGGCGCCTGAGCCCCTGGGGTTGGCGTCAAGGTCGCAATTAAGGCGCCTAACGCATCGGGTGCAGCGCCAGCCCGAGGCGAGGCGCTCTCTGCAGTCTCACCGCTTGGCTGATCAGGCGCACTCGGGGCGGTGATCGGTCCGGTATCGCGCCCCGCCAACCCTGCATTCGGATCAGGCGCATTTCGTGGGTCGACCGTTGCCGCACTCTCGGGCGAGCGACTTGCCTTATCGACAAACGGCATGGGGGACTTAATGACATAGAAAGCAACGGCCACCGCTGCGATCAAACCAATCAGCAGACCCGCTAACACCCCGTAGAGCGTATTGCCACCAGAAGATTTTCGTTTAGTCATGAAATGATCTTACATCCGTTCGGGGGCTGAAACACCCAACAGCCCTAAGCCATTTGCAATCACTTGACGGGTTGCATCCGCTAATCGCAACCGCGCCCGCTTTAAAACAATATCATCCACTAATACCCGCTCGGCGTTATACCAACCATGAAAGTCTGCCGCGCAATCGCGCAACCAAAAGGCGACTAAGTGCGGTGATAAATCCATTGCCGCCTGAGAGACCAACGCCGGAAACTCGGCCAGGCGCTGCATCAGCGCGATTTCT
>CALQNE010000250.1 GCA_943331855.1 Bordetella parapertussis | reverse complement strand
TCGACCGTTTCGTTTTTTTAAATAAGTAACGCATCGCTGTTCTGTGTGATGTGCCTAATAAACTGAGCACTTAAAAAAAGATATTCACTGGAGATGACATGCTGAACTTAACAGGAAAGGTTGCAATCGTAACGGGTGCGGGCTCAGTAGGCCCTGGTTGGGGCAACGGCCGAGCAACGGCGGTGCTCTTGGCGCGGCAAGGCGCTTCAGTTTTTTTAGTGGATGTGGTGAAAGAAGCTGTTGAACAAACGCGGCAGACGATCGAGGATGAAGGTTTTGTTTGCGCAACGCATCTTTGCGATATGTTGGATTCAGCAGCGGTCAAAAAAATGGTTGAAGCCTGTCTTGATCGTTTCAAACGCGTTGATATCTTAATCAACAACGTGGGCGGCTCAGAGCCAGGTAACCCTGTGACGATGACCGAGGAAGCGTGGGACCGTCAGATTGATTTCAACCTCAAGACGGTTTTCCTTGGCTGCAAACATGTGATTCCAGTTCTGGAAGCGCAGGGCAAGGGCGTCATTATCAATATCTCGTCGGTTGCCGGTTTGCGAAATTCGAAAGATCGCACCCATGTTGCCTATAGTTCGAGTAAGGCCGGCATTATCCAGTTCTCGCGTTCAACCGCGGGTGCCTATGCAAAAAAGGGAATCCGTTGCAACACGGTTGTTCCAGGACTCATGCATACGCCGCTTGTTGAACATCGCCTCACTAAGCAGTTGTCCGCGACGGATGCTGCATCATTAATTGCAAAGCGTAATGCCATGGTGCCGATTGGCCGGATGGGTACAGGCTGGGACATCGCTCACGCTGTCTTATTTCTAGTGTCGGACGAGGCAGCGTTTATTACGGGAACCGAAATCGTGGTCGATGGTGGCTACACGACCTTTGGTCCAAGCGGCACCTGATTTCAAGACGTTTGACTCAATCAATTATTCATCATCGGTGTTTATAAAAAAATGACAAAACGATTAGAAGGCAAAGTGGCGCTGGTAACCGGGGCGGGTTGCGTCGGGCCAGGGTGGGGTAATGGCCGTGCGATCGCAGTCAGGTTTGCCCAAGAGGGCGCGCGCGTGTTTGCGGTTGATAAAGATTTAAGCACGATGCAAGAAACCCTTGCGCTGATTGCTCAAGAGGGTGGAGAGGTCACAGCTTATCAATGTAACGTTTTGGATAGCAAGGCGATCCCAGCCCTGGTGGCTGCTTGCGTTAAACAATACGGTGGTATTGATATTCTGGTGAATAACGTTGGGGGCGGCTCACCCGGTGGTCCGATTACGCTGAGCGAAGAAAACTGGGATGCTCAGATGGACCTCAATCTTAAAACAGTGTTCATGATGTGTAAGCATGTGATGCCTGTGATGCTTGAAAAAGGTGCGGGTTCAATCGTGAATATTGCATCGATTTCTGGAATTCGTTGGTCTGGTGCAGCACAGGTGGGGTATGCCGCTTCGAAGGCTGGTGTGATTCAGTTTGGCAAGGTCGTAGCCGTTGAATATGCCAGCAAGGGCATACGCATTAATTCGGTCTTACCTGGGCAGCTGCACACGCCCTTGGTTGAAGTGCGTGTTGCAAAAAATCAAAGCGGTGGAGACGTTGAGGCAATCCTGAAAAAGCGTCAGGCGCGCATACCGATGCCTTTCATGGGGGATGGTCGTGATACGGCGAACGCAGCACTGTTTTTAGCCTCAGATGAGGCTCGGTTCATTACGGGGACCGAGCTCGTGGTTGACGGAGGCATGACAGCAAAATGCGATTAAATCAAATGTTCGCGTTGAAGATGGCTGCGGTGCTGACCGGCATCGCGAGTCTGTTTCCGCTTCAAGGCTTGGCGGCCGAGAAATTTCCGACTAAACCCATACAAGTGATTATTCCCTTTCAGCCTGGTGATACTGATAACTTACTGCGCCCCTTTGTCGAACGGATGGGTGAGTTCTTAGGACAATCTCTATCGTTGGTGTACAAACCTGGCGCTGCCGGTGCGGTCGGCGCAGGTTTTGTTGCGACGAGTAAACCAGATGGTTATGTCTTGGTTGGTACATCACATTCATCGATCGCTGTCGTGCCGTTAACGAATAAACAAGTGAGCTACAGCCTTGATTCGTTCGAACCGATTGCAAGCCTGGTCGAAAGTGGTTCGTTGCTGGTTGTGTTATCCAGCTCACCCTGGATGACGTTTAAGGATTTGATTGACGCATCAAAAAAGGCGCCCGGAAAAATCACCTACACAAGCTCTGGCACCTTTGGTACCAACCATTTAATTCCAGAGGGTTTAGCAAAAGAGGCGGGGGTTAAATGGAACCATATTCCCTCGCAGGGTAGTGGGCCGGCCATCACGGCAACGTTAGGGGGGCACGTCAATATGGCCTCTACGGCAGTCGCACCTGCAACGCCTCACCTGAGGGCCGGCACGCTTCGCCCGCTCGCCTCGTACGGCACAAAGCGACTGAAGGCGTTTCCGGATGTTCCAACCTTACAAGAACTGGGCTATACGATTGCAAGCCCCTCTTATTATGGGATCTCTGCGCCTAAGGGTACGCCTAAAGAGGTTGTTGAGGCGATCTATCTTGCGGCTGAAAAGGCGGTTGAAAAGTACAACCAACAAATTACAACGCGCCTTGAACCCTTTGGCGTTGAGATTGAGTTGATGCGACCTGAGGCATATAAAGCCTGGCTGAAAGGGCAAAGCGACTTATTTGGCGGTATCTTGAAGTCAATGGGTAATTAAACAGAGTCATTACCGAAATGAATGAAGTCTTCAGAAGAGAGCAGTGGCTGAGTATTTTTTGGACCGTGCTGGGGCTCGCGATATGCTTTGGCGCCTACAGGCTATCGCTGGGTTCGCCCAATGATCCAGGTCCTGGCATGTTTTCTTTTATTGCCGGCGCGGCGCTGACGCTGCTTTCATTGATTCAATGGATCAATGTCGCGCTTGCGCGCTCGCGGGCGCAAGCCCTGAGCAGTGAAACGCAATTGTCGCAGACCGTTGAGCCATTGTTTGCCAATAGGCGCGGTGCGATCAAAGCGGCTGTGATCGTGGTGGCACTTTTGGTTTACTCCCTTTCAATGGAACATCTTGGTTTTATTTTGAGTACAAGCCTCTTTATTGGATTTCTTTTGTGGTTGGTAGAGCCCCAGCGGTGGTATGTCATTGTGTTTGGGTCAGTGCTGTCGTCCCTGACGACCTATCTTGTCTTTAAAGTTTGGCTAGACACCGCGTTACCAGTCGGTTTGTTTGGTTTCTGAGAGAACACATGGATATTTTTGATGGTTTCTCGATCGCAATGACAGTGGCCAATCTAGGCTACTGCGCGGCAGGTGTTTTTATCGGTACTCTGGTGGGTGTATTGCCAGGCATTGGTCCAGTCGCTGCGATGTCTATTTTGTTTCCGGTCACGCTTGGGATTCCACCTGTTTCAGCAGTCATTATGCTGTCTGGCATTTACTACGGTGCCATGTATGGTGGCTCAACCACGTCGATCCTGGTCAATATTCCCGGTGAGGCCTCGTCCGTGATTACTTGTTTGGATGGTCATCAAATGGCGCGCAAAGGTCGCGCCGGGGTGGCCTTGGGCATTAGCGCCATTGGGTCTTTTATTGGCGGCACCCTGGCGATTGTTGGCTTGCAGTTGGCCGCGCCGCATCTGGCAAAAGTGGCGTTGATTTTTGGCTTTCCAGAGTATTTCGCTTTGATGTGTTGCGGCTTAGTAGTCTTGACCTTTATGGCCCAGGGATCAATGGTCAGAGCGTTGATGATGGCGATGGTCGGTTTATTTCTAGGATCTATTGGTATGGATCTTGTGATGGGCACTCCACGCTTTACGTTTGGGATCGTTGAGTTTTCAGATGGAGTCGGGTTGATCCCGATCATCATGGGACTATTTGGAATCTCAGAAGTGCTTTTGAATATTGAACAAAGAATATCAAAAGATGTTTTTGATGGAAAGATTTCTCAGGTTTGGCCTAATCGCAAAGATTGGGCTGCTTCAGTCGGACCGATTTCCCGAGGCGGAATCATTGGCTTCTTCTTTGGTCTGCTGCCCGGGGCCGGTCCGGTTGCAGCTGGTTTTGTTTCGTATAGCGTTGAAAAGAAAATATCGAAACACCCAGAGCAATTTGGTCAAGGTGCAATCGAAGGCGTTGCAGGACCCGAAGCAGCCAATAACGCAGCGATTGGTGGCGCCTTTATTCCCTTATTGACGCTGGCGATCCCGTCAACACCTGGGATGGCCTTGTTGTTGGGCGCCTTTTTATCGTATGGCGTGAATGTGGGCCCTTTACTCATTACACAGCATCCAGATATTTTTTGGGGTGTTGTCGCAAGCATGTATATCGGCAATATCATGTTGATCGTACTGAATCTGCCTTTCGTGGGGCTTTGGGTCAAGATTTTAAAAATCCCTTACCACTACTTAGTACCTGCCATTCTCATTTTTTGTGTGATTGGCTCTTATAGCTTGAGTAACAGCATCATCGATGTCATCGTGATGATTGTTTTTGGCTTCATCGGCTATTTGTTTAAAAAGCTTAAATACGAAGCTGCGCCACTCATCATGGCGATGGTATTGAGCCCACTCATGGAAAATAATTTTCGCCAGTCAATGCTTTTATCGCAAGGCGATTTCATGATTTTTTTCTCAAGACCGTTGTCGGCTACGTTGATGGTGATCGCGGTATCGCTACTGATTCTGCCTAACCTGCCGTGGGTTCGCAAACGCCGCGAAAAAAGAATTGAGGCATCGCTCGAGTAACGTAGTCAGAAAAAATATCTTTAAACCAAAATTGATCACGAGGTTTAGTGTGCAAAGTCAGCAAAAAATTTCAAAGAACTTTCTTTCAATGATTGTATGGGTTGCTTCTGGCCTGTTTATGTCTGGCTTGAGTCAAGCCCAGTCCGCCTGGCCAAGTCAGCCAGTGAAAATCGTGGTGCCATGGGCGACTGGTGGTACGGTTGACATGGGTGCACGCGTGATTGGTCAAAAAATTGCGGAGCAAACCGGGCAGTCTGTTGTTGTTGAAAACAAGCCAGGGGCATCGAGCACGATTGGATTTTCGCAGGTGCTCAAAGCAAATCCTGACGGATACACCTTAATTGCTTTTGAATCGAGTTATGCGATTTTGCCGTCACTGTTTAAAAAATTGAGCTGGGATCATTCTGAAGATCTGGCTGTGGTTGGGGCAATCTTTCAAACACCAATGGTCTTGGTAGTGCCTGAAAAAAGTCCTTTCAAAACT
>CALQNE010000249.1 GCA_943331855.1 Bordetella parapertussis | reverse complement strand
GTTTTTTTTTTGTACATACAATTTGTCATTTAGACGAACGTCCGCACGTTTTGTGTTTTACAGAGACGGCTCACGGCATCCGCGTGATTAGTTTTCGTAAGGCGAATAAAAGAGAGGTACTTCGCTATGAAAAAAAATAAGCTATTGACTGATAAAAATGGTGAAGTAAGAGACCTATCACAAGTAGAGCCGGGGCGCTTCAAGCCTGCGACTGAGGTGATACCTGCCGCTTTACTCAAAAAAATTGCTGTGCGCGGGCGGCAAAGGTTGCCGGTAAAAGATCGGATCACGATCCGACTCTCACCCGACGTAGTCAGTCAGTTTCGAGCAACGGGTCAGGGGTGGCAAGCGCGAGTCGATGCTGCACTGAAAGACTGGTTGAGCAGTCATTCATTGACCTGAGCATATTGCTCAAGTGAGATTCGAGTCAGGGTAATTTTTTGTCTCGAAACGGTGGTCGAGTAACCGACCGAATTAAAATTATTTGCGGATCAAATGAATCCAGCCCGCCTCAAGCCAATCTTTTAAAGCTTCAACCGCCTCAGGCGTCAATTTTTGTGCTGCGGGATTTGTTCCGGCTAACTCGCGGGCATCAGCTAAAAGCTTTAGGCCAGACTCAGCCTGAACGGGCGCGACTTCACCGTTAATAAATAATTGTTTGCCGCGATAAAGCATGCGGGTGCGACGATCAAGTGCCCAGTGCGTATAAGGCGCCGCCTCATCGTGTTGATCATCGGTCTCATCGCTTTGGTCCTCATCAAACACTGCAGCCTGATTGGGTTCGGTGAGCCAGCAGCCTAAAAAGCGCTCGGCAAGCCTTGCGTTAAATTTAATTTTTGAAACAGACCTTACTGCGGCTTCAATGAGGCCCTCGGGGATTTGCGCGGGCTGCTTGGTGGCGGCTTGGCCCGCGTCGCGATACATGGCATTGAGCTTGGGACCAGGCAGAGGAGGTTCGCCATACGGACCGCTTGCAAGCCCCGCACGCGCAATAATTTGATCAGCGGCGGCCTCGAGCATGCCGCGCGCAAGTGCAGCCTGATCAGGTGCCCGAAAGCCGATTGAAATCGTCATGCAGTCATGATCCAGCGCCACGCCGTCGTGCGCGACTTGAGGAGGCAGATACAGCATGTCACCCGGCTCAAGAATAAACTCTTGTTCTGGTGTGAAGTTTTGCAAGATTTTCAAGGACAGTCCAGAAATTAACGTCAGATCACTCTGTTGACTGATCTGCCAGCGTCGTCTTCCCTGGCCTTGCAATAAAAATACGTCATAACTATCAAAGTGTGGCCCCACCCCACCGCCTTCGGTGGCCAAACTGATCATCAAATCATCCAGCCGTGCATCGGGTACAAAACGAAACTGATTCATCAACGCGCAGGCTGCGTCGTCATGCACATCAACGCTTTGCACCAGTAATGACCAATCTGGCGCTGAGGCCTTAGGTAAACGTGCAAAGGGCCCACGATCCATCTGCCATTGCCCGCGCTTGCGCCAAACAAGTCGAGACTCAATGTCATCGTGGCGACTCATTTTTTTAAGCTTGGCCGCAGAGACTGGGGGCTTGAAGTCCGCAAAGGCCTGGCGCACCAGCAACGGCTTGCGTTGCCAGTAGGTCTTCATGAACTGAGTGGGCGTCAACCCACCTAGTAGGGCTAAAGGCTCGTTTGGATTCAAGGTTGTAGCTTTTTAAGTTGATACAACGCGTCGAGTGCTTCGCGCGGGCTTAAGGTGTCGGGGTCGAGTGCGGCTAAGGCTTGTTGCAATGCTTCTTGCGCTTCTTTCAAGTCAGCTGTCGCCTGCATTTCGGCTTCAGCATTCACGACTTCGCCAAACAAACCTAATTGTGGGGTGGGTGCACCTTGAGACTCTAGCCGTTCAAGTTCGCGTGTGGCGTGACGAATCACGGCTTGTGGGATGCCCGCACGCTGCGCAACTTGGATCCCGTAGCTACGACTTGCAGGCCCATCTTTTACTTCGTGCAAAAACACAATACCTGTGGGAGATTCGGCTGCGGCAAGATGAACGTTTGCAGTGTTCGCCTGCTCGTTGGGCATACGAGTGATTTCAAAATAGTGTGTGGCGAATAAGGTCAGTGCGCGGTTGTGGGTGACCAAGCGCTGCGCAATTGACCACGCGAGCGCTAAGCCATCATACGTCGACGTACCGCGACCGATCTCATCCATCAGTACAAGACTTTGCGCTGAACTCGAGGCCAAAATCGCAGCGGCCTCAATCATCTCCATCATAAACGTCGAGCGTCCGCCCGCCAGATCATCCGCAGCACCGATTCGCGTGAAGATCCGATCCAGGGGGCCGATTGAAGCACTCGTTGCAGGCACAAAACTGCCGATACGCGCTAATAAAGCAATGAGTGCAACCTGTCGCATGTAGGTTGATTTACCGCCCATGTTTGGGCCGGTAATCACGAGCAGCGCACGGTGAGCGTTAAGCGAACAACTGTTTGGGGTGAAGCGTTCGATCGCGCGCTCAACGACCGGGTGTCGGCCTGCGGTGATTTCGATCGCCGAATGCTCTAATAGTACGGGTGCAACCCACTGGTGATGCTGCGCGTGATAGGCCAAAGACACCAGCGCATCCAATTCAGAACAGGCTGTCGCGCAAAGGGCTAAGGCGTTGACCATTGGGGTCAGTTGCTCGAGCAATTGATCAAACAACCATTTTTCACGAGCAAGTGAACGGTCTTGTGCCGATAAGACTTTGTCTTCCCAGGACTTGAGCTCTGGTGTGATGTAGCGTTCAGCATTTTTAAGCGTTTGACGTCGGCGGTAGTCTTCGGGCACTTTCTCAGACTGAGCGCGGCTCACCTCAATAAAAAAGCCATGTACACGATTGAACTCGACGCGTAGTGTGCTGATCCCGGTGCGCGCGCGTTCGCGTGCCTCGAGCTCAAGTAAAAACGCACCGTTGTCGGTTGAAATCGCGCGCAGTTCATCAAGCTCTGCGTCAAAACCAGCGGCGATGACGCCGCCGTCGCGCGCTAAGGCCGCAGGCTCTAACGCGACGGCTTGCTGGAGCAAGACTTGCAGGCCCTCAGGGGGTGTCAACGCGCGCGCAATGGTACTTAAGCGAGAAGTGCTGCTCGCTGACAGCACCTGTTGTTGTAAAGTCGGTAGGGCAGTGAGTGCATCACGCAGGCTGGCGAGCTCGCGTGGGCGTACCGAGAGTAAGGCAATGCGCGTGGCAATGCGCTCAAGATCAGGCAATTTATTGAGTTCAGTACGCAACGATTGTATGAGCGGAGTCGCATGCAACAACTCACTTCGCTGGTCGCTTGCACCCATTAGGCTCGCGATTGCCTGTTGCCTGTCAAGCACGGGTGCGTTGTCGCGCAAGGGGTGATGCAACCAGCGACGCAAGAGGCGGCTTCCCATGGGTGTGCAGCACGTATCAAGAATCGAAAATAGCGTTGGCGCTTCTTCGCCTGACAGCGTGCGCGTCAGTTCAAGATTGCGTCGCGTGGCCGGATCCATGAGTACGTATTGACTGGCACGATCTGCCACTAAAGTTTGTACGTGCGATAGCGCGTGTGATTGTGTGCGCCCGGCATAGCGAAGCAACGCACCCGCCGCGCACACTGCAGTGGGTAGATCATCAATGTCGAAACCAGCAAGAGATTCAGTTTTAAAGTGCGCCAGTAAATGCGCGTGTGCTTGTTCAGCCTCGAAGTGCCAGGGTGGGATTTTGGTGGCCGCACAATGCAGTGTCAGATCAAGTTGAGCGTCATCGGCAATAATGATTTCAGCTGGGTCGATGCGATGTAGTTCAGAGTCAAGCGCTTCAGGGGCGCACTCTGATAACTTGAACTCACCGCTTGCCAGATTGAGCCAGGCGACACCCGCTCGCAAGGTTTTGCTAGCTTTACGTGGCACAAACACAGCGGCGACGCAGCGATCGGCCTTAGAAGGTAACAGTGCTTCGTCGGTGAGTGTGCCCGGGGTCACGATACGTACGATCTTGCGCTCGACCGGGCCTTTGCTGGTTGCAGGGTCGCCAATTTGCTCGCAGATGGCGACCGATACCCCTTGAGCGACGAGCTTAGCTAAATATTGCTCGGCTGCGTGATAGGGCAAGCCCGCCATCGGAATCGGCACACCGTTTGAAGAGCCACGACGCGTTAAAGTTAACCCTAACAGTTTTGCACCACGCTCGGCATCTTCATAAAACATTTCATAAAAGTCACCCATGCGATAAAGCAACAATAACGGGCCTGCCTCCGCTTTGAGACGCAGGTATTGCTGCATCATCGGCGTGTGCTGATCCAGATTTGCGGGCGAGGTGGCTTGATCTAGCATCTATCGGAGTATTCTTGTGTGTTGAAGGGCGTGCTGAAAGACTAAGTGTAAGGCACCTCTGCTCATTTATTTATAATGTCGGTACAAAACCTTAAAGGCTTCTCTAATGAGATCAAAACAATTTTTACGCGGGCTTATTCGTGCCGCTTGTGGTGTGCTGGCTTGTGTTGGCCTCCTCGTGCCAACTGCTCAAGCGCAGGCGCCTTACCCGAATAAGCCTGTCCGTATCTTGGTGGGCTTTTCAGCCGGTGGTGCCACAGACGTGATCGCACGCTTGTTAGCCAAAGAGATGACCGAAGATTTGGGTCAGAGTGTTGTCGTTGAAAACAAACCTGGTGCCGGTAGCAATATCGCGGCTGAATCCGTTGTGCGCTCGGCTCCCGATGGCTATACCTTGTTCATGATGGCCGTAACCAATGCCATCAATCAAACGCTTTATACCAACTTAAAATTTGATGTCATCAAAGACTTTAGCCCAATCGGTTTAGCGGCCAAGGTGCCTAACCTGATGGTGGTCAATCTTAAGGTGCCGGCCAATAGCGTTCAAGAGTTGATCGACTATGCCAAGAAAAATCCTGGCGCGTTAAATTTTGCGTCATCCGGTGCTGGCACTTCAATTCATATGACCGGTGAATTGTTCAAGTTTCAGACCAAGCTCGATATTTCGCATATTCCCTACAAAGGTAGTGCGCCAGCACTCACCGATCTGGTTGGCGGACAAGTGCAGTTGATGTTTGACAATATGCCAACGGCTTGGCCCTTGGTGCAGGCGGGCAAGTTGCGCGCACTGGCAGTGACGTCACCACAGCGTGCGGCCGTTGCACCCGACGTTCCGACAATGGCTGAGTCGGGCTTTCCAGGCTTTGATGTGTCGTCGTGGTTTGGTTTGGCTGCACCCGCAGGCACGCCTAAAGAGATTATTGAAAAGCTCAAT
>CALQNE010000248.1 GCA_943331855.1 Bordetella parapertussis | reverse complement strand
ATCAGCCACATCGGCAAATAACATCGGCGCTTTACCCGCGCGGGCAAGTTTGACCGCCTGCTCAACCTCAACCGTGTCTGCGACGTACCGTGCACGATCGGCCCACGCCGCACGTGCGACAGTTAACGCAGCAGCGCGGGCTGCAGCCAAATCTCCGCGCGCGGTCACCGTGATCGTCATCCCGCACTTAGGCACATCTGCAAAACCAAAACCACCCGCCACCGAAACGTGTGCAATCGGCCCTTCTGAGGGCTTTTGCATCAGCGAATAAGCAAGCTTCAACAAATCGGCATAGGGGCCACGCGCAGACAGCAAGGTCACTGAAGGCGGTGTAATCGGCATGCGGATAAAAGCTTTTACCGTCTTCATGCCGCCGAATATTTCGTTCAACAGGTCGGCGGCTTCGGCGCCACGCTCGCGTTGATCGACGTGTGGATTGGTGCGATACGCCACCAAAGCGTCTAAGGCATCAACAGTCTGAGGCGAAACATTGCAATGTAAATCGTGTGTCGCGATGACCGGGATATCAGGGCCCACAAGATCACGAATCATGGTCATCATGACGCCTTCGGTATCGTCTTCGTGCTCGGCAGTCGAGGCGCCGTGATTACAAACATACACAGCATCCACAGGCAGTGCTGCGCTCAAAGACGCGTTGGCCTTTTGCATAAACTCTGCCCAAACCTCATCGCTGGTCGGACCACCCGGTGGCGCACCGACAACGATCAACGGAACAGGCGTCCAGTCTCCATAAGTGTCCATCCGCTCATAAAATCCACGAATCTCGCCGGGCAAGTGACTGGCCTGCCGCGCCAGTTCGCTAATACGCGCACCCTCTTCCCAGCAGCTTTTTTCAAAATCTTCACGCACCGACAAAGGCGCAAAACGGTTTGATTCGAGAACGAAACCGACGATCGCAACACGGGGATTAGATTTTTGCATTAGGGATGTCTCAAGAAATTAGGCTTTGCGAAAGGTGTAAAACAAAGGCATCTCGGGCTGAAAGTCACGCCATTGTTTGCGCAACGCCGTCACACCATACACCGCACCGAGCGGGATATAGGGCACATCTTCAAACACCTGCAATTGAATGTCCCGGGCAATCTTTTTTTGAGCATCAAGATCAGAGGCTTCAAACCAGGCTAAACGAAGTTGCTCAAGTCGTTCGCTCGTGGGCCAACCGAACCAAGCTTGTTTACCGTTTCCACGCAAGGCCAGGTGGCCGGCAGGATCAAGATTGTTTGGCCCCGTTATCGCGGTAAATGACACATGCCAGCCGCCCGCACTGGGTGGCTCTTGACTGTTGCGACGTTGAACCGCAGTGCCCCAGTCCATCGAGATCAGATCAACTTTAATCCCAAGCCGTTTGAACAAATCCGCAGTCACTAAGGCCGCAGCATGATGCGCCGGAAAATCAACCGGATCCAACATCACAATCGTCTCGCCCTTATATCCTGCCTCTTTAATCAGGGCGCGCGCACGACTCAAATCACGCTTGCCCTTGAGCTTTTCCATGCCGGCATCACTATCTAAGGGTGAACCGGGCACAAAGACGCCACACCGATCGCTCCAATATTCCGGAAAATCTCCGCCATTCACTGCAGTCATGTATTCAGTTTGATCGATCACAGACAAAATCGCCCGACGCATCAAAGGATTGTTAAACGGTGCATACAAGTGATTGAAACGAAGTACCGAAATCGCGGGTAAGGTGCGCTTGACTAAAGTAATCGTTGGATCTTTGCGCAGTATTGGCAAAAAATCGTTATCAATAGTTTCAATACCGTCGATTTCACCTGTTTGTAGCGCTGCAATCGCAGTCGCGCGATCAGGCACAATCGTCCACTTCACTTGATCCACATGAACAATTTTTGGCCCCGCCGTAAACGAAGGTGCGAAACTATCCGTGCGTGGAATGTAATCTTGAAACTTATCGTAGATAATTTGCGAACCAGAAACCCACTGATCCGCCATAAACTTTAAAGGACCACTACCCACCATCTCTTTAACCGGCGTACTTTCAGGGCCACTTGCCAGGCGCTCAGGCATGATGGCGGCCATACTTCCCTGCTGACGCGCCAGCGCCTGCAAAATCAACGGAAACGGTTTGGATAGTTTGAATTGAATCGTTTTGTCATCAAGTATCGTTAGAGATTCAGTGGCTTGCATTAAAGATGCACCCATCAAATCACGCTTGGCCCAACGTACCAAACTGGCCCGAACATCGGCTGCACGTACAAATGACCCATCGTGAAATTTCAACCCCTCGCGCAGGGTAATCTTCCAGAGCAGGCCATTGTTTTCAACGACATGACCAGCAGCCATCTGAGGAAATACCTTGTATTGCGCGTCTAAGGCATAGAGCGTATCAAACACCAACTGCGCATGAATATTTGTAATAAACGCGGTGGTGAACAAGGGGTCTAGCAAGGTTAAATCGGCATGCGGAACCCAGCGAAAGACCAATTTTGCTGATTGGGCTTGCGCCCAATAAGGTTTGGTCGCCAACAAGGCGGCGGCTGAGGTTACTTGTAAAAAATTTCGACGTTGCATATTAATACTGACCTCCGACACGGTGCTGCGCCACAAAATGTCCTTCGCCGATCCTCACCAGAGGAAGGACCAAGGGTTCGTCTCCGATATTTCTAGCGGGGCTCGGGATTTCAGAAACTTCAAGACTGGTTGTACGTCGCACATTGGGATCGGCCACCGGCACTGCTGACATCAACTTACGCGTGTAAGGATGTTGCGGGTTTTCAAAGATGGCGCGGCGCGGTCCAATCTCGACAATTTGCCCAAGATACATAACAGCCACCCGATGACTGACACGCTCAACAATGGCCATATCATGCGAGATAAACAAATACGACACGCCTAAGTCTTTTTGCAAATCGATCAACAGATTTACAATATGTGCACGAATCGATACATCCAACGCAGAGACAGATTCATCGGCAATCAAGACTCGTGGATTCACTGATAAGGCACGCGCAATACAAATTCTTTGGCGTTGACCGCCCGAAAACTCATGCGGCCAGCGCTGCGCCATACCCGCATCCAAACCAACGCGCTCCATCAACTCAGCAACACGGCGATCCGCCTCTGCACCTTGGGCGAGCCCTTGGATCAACAGAGGTTCTTTAATGCAATCCCCCACCCGCATACGCGGGTTTAACGACGCAAACGGATCTTGAAACACAAACTGTAGGTTACGTCGCAGGGCGCGCAATGAGTGCGGGTCTGTTGTATCTACGCGCGCACCATCAAACTCAATCGTTCCATTCGTGATTTTTGCCAAGCCGACCAGCGAGCGTCCTGTGGTTGTTTTTCCGCAGCCCGACTCACCCACGAGTGACAACGTCTCACCTTCGTGCAGATCAAAGCTGACTTGTTCGACTGCATGAATACGTTTTTTTACAAAACCAAAGATTCCGCTACGCACATCAAAGCGGGTAACAAGATTTTTAACGCTCAATACCACGCGCTCAGTCTGCGTGTGGGACTCAGCCGTCGGGCTGGAAAGCGGCGTTGACCCCGTCGCTGGCTCCCGACGATTCAACAGCAACTCAAAACGCGCCGGCTGATCCGTACCCCGCATCGCCCCAAGCTTAGGCACCGCCGCCAAAAGCGTTTGTGTATAAGGATGCTGTGGCTTTTCAAAAATTGGGATCACTGCGTTTTCTTCAACGACTTCACCATGACGCATCACCATCACTCGGTTGGCAACTTCAGCGACCACGCCCATGTCATGCGTAATAAAAATAACGCCCATGTCCATTTCTTTTTGCAGCTCGCGAATCAGCTGCAAAATCTGCGCCTGAATCGTCACGTCAAGGGCCGTGGTCGGCTCATCGGCAATCAAGAGCGCCGGCTTACACGATAACGCCATGGCAATCATGACACGCTGCCGCATGCCACCCGACAACTCATGCGGATAGCGACCTAGAATCGCGCTCGAATCAGAGATCCGCACTTGATCAAGAATCCTTTTTGCAGCGGCAATCGCCTGTTCATGATTCAAATCCTGATGCAATTGAATCGCTTCGATGATCTGCGTGCCCACCGTAAAGACTGGATTCAGCGAGGTCATCGGCTCTTGAAAGATCATGCCAAGGTCTGCACCCCGCATACGGCGCATCGCCTCTTCAGGGGCCGCACGCAAATCGACCTGCGAGCCATCCGCACGATGAAACACCATTTCACCCTGATGAATCTGGCCACCACCAAATTCAACCAGCCGCATGATCGCAAGTGAGGTCACCGATTTACCCGAGCCTGATTCGCCCACAATCGCAAGCGTCTCTGCCCGATCAACATGCAGGCTTAAACCTTTAACTGCATGCACGGCGCTCGCTCCACGACCAAACGAGACGGATAAATTACGAATATCAAGCACCCGGCGCTGCGTCGTCAATGTTTGCGCGGTCATGACTTAAATCCTTTTGGCCAGTCGTGGATCGATGGCATCACGCAGACCATCGCCGAGCATATTGATCGACAAAATCGTGATCGATAAAAACAAAGCCGGAAAGGCGATCAGATGGGGTTTAATTTGCCAGAGTGCACGGCCCTCTGCCATGATGTTTCCCCAAGAGGGAATCGAGGGTGGCACGCCAGCGCCGATAAAGGACAAGCTCGCTTCAGCCAGAATCGCCAGGCCACAGATATAGGTGGTCTGCACCGTTAAGGCAGCGATCGTATTTGGAAAAATATGCTTGCACACGATACGCAAACGCCCTGCTCCGGCCGCGACAGCAGCTTCAACATACGGTTGCTCGCGCAAGGATAGGGTCAAGCCACGAACCAGGCGCACCACACGCGGCACCTCTGCAATCGTGACAGCCAAAATCACGTTTTGCAACGAAGCGCGCGTCAATGCAATCAAGGCAATGGCCAATAAAATTGTTGGGATCGACATAAAGCCGTCCATGATGCGCATCACGACCGCGTCAATCCATTTAACAAATCCAGCTGCCAACCCAATCACCGTGCCGATAACCGCGGACAGCAAGGCCACCGAAAAGCCAACAGTCAAAGAAACGCGCGCACCGTACACGACTCTTGAATACACATCACGACCTAACAAATCAGTACCAAACCAGAACCTTTCGCTTGGAACACGCGTGCGATGAATGGGCGACAAGGCCGTCGGATCAATCGTACCGAGCCAAGGTGCAAAAATCGCCATTAAAAACAATAAAAATAACAACACCCCACCCACCACAATGGTGGGATGACGTCGAAATGTTTGAATGAAGCCCCCCATCAGTATT
>CALQNE010000247.1 GCA_943331855.1 Bordetella parapertussis | reverse complement strand
TCGCAAAAAGGCTGTTTTTTGCTCTGCCCGCATGAACACCAGTAATAGCTTTGCTCAGCGACAACGTCAACGGCGTAGGGGGCTTTTTGGGCGATTTTTGCTTGCATGATGAATACCTTGTGACAGTGAAATTTTTATCTCTTATTATTGCCTGACTAGCCGTCAAACAAACACTCGCCAAAGACACAACAGCTTTGGCTCGAGAGTAGGCTAATAATACTTGGATCAATCTTAATCTGACCGGGGTGATATCAGGTCGGTTTTTATCTTTTCGCTGCTGTTGCTTGCTCCAATTACACTCAAGGAGCGCAGACATGACTCGCATCAACCAAATCGCAACTAAAATCGCCTTATTTAGCTAACTGACAGATAGCAACAAGATAAAAATGATTGTTCGAACGCTAATTTTATGGGGCCTGCTCGCCAGCGCCTTTACCGGTTACGCCTCTTGGGCGTCGACGTGCATCGGAGACGTCTCATCTCAACATCGACTGACGTTCGAAGTGGTTCCACAGTATCCACACATGAAAATCCTGTCATCCTGGGGACCGCTGCTCGAACGCGTCGGCAAGGCCAGCGGCTTGTGTTTTGAATTGTTTGTTCCAAAAGATATTCCAGAGTTCGAAACACGGTTCAGCCAAGGCCGGGCAGATTTTGTTTACTTGAATCCCTACCACTATGTTGTTGCTGCAAAAGCCCAGAAATACAGTGCTTTATTAGCAGAAGGCACCTATAAACTGTCTGGCTTAGTCGTCGTAAAAAAATCTGAATCTACCGTCTCGCTTAAAAATCTTGATGGCAAGATGGTTGCTTTTCCGGCGCCCAACGCCTTTGGCGCGTCGCTCTTGGTTAGAGCGATGTTTGCCGACCAAGGTATCAAAATCGATCCGCTTTATGTCAGAACCCATAGCAACGTATATCGGGCCGTCATTGCGGGCGATGTCGCTGCTGGAGGCGGTATCAAAGCAACACTCTCCGCCGAGCCGCCTGAAGTGCAGGCACTATTGAAGGTAATTTATGAATCGGATGAATTTTCACCTCATCCGATTGCCACAAAACCGACTGTATCTCACGGCATCCGCAAAGCCTTCTTTGACGCGTTTGTCAGCTGTGCTCAAGATATGACCTGCAAAAAACTATTGGGTCAAATCGATTTCGTCAATCCGGTCAAAGTGTCTGACGCTGATTATGCCAACGTCGAAGCGCTTCACATAGAACGCTTGCAACAATGAGCCTGGGCGAATAGATTTTGAAGTTAACTCCTCGCCAATTAAGAACCCTTTGGCCGGTGCTCGGGCTTTTAACCTTGCTGCTGCTACTCATCGTAGCCGGTGGTTTTTTCACACAGGCACAACTCAAGCAGTCTTTAAAACTTCGAAACCTGCAGGCCGCTCAAAACTATGTTGAGGGCTTGTCGGTTGCGATTATCGATTCTCTGATTCAAAAAGACTACGCAGAAATTGAATCTCGTATACGGCAAGCGTTCACGCATTCAGACATTTCTTCGGTTGAAATATTCGATCCGTCGGGCAAGCTTGTGTCGGGCATCGTTCGGCAAAACAATGGCGCGCTTAAGCTTCTGTTTACCGACCAAAAGTGGCTGGCCCCAGATATGCAAGGTCAGCGCATGCTTCAAACGACTCACGAAGGCAGGATGACCACCATCTTCAAGCTCAACGTTGGCGTTGAGCTTGGGCTTCTCAAAATTGAATCGACTCCAGAAGAATCTAGTGTGATTTTTATTGGATATCAAGTAAAGATTTATGCGTTCTTTATCATCACAATGATCGTCGTCTTGCTTGTACTCGGATTTTTTTTATGGCGAGCTTACTTTTCAATCGCACAATATGAGCAAGTGCTATTCGATAAAAATGTCGAGCTCATTCACACCAATACAGAATTAGTTCAGGCGAACCAGCACAAGACAGATTTCTTAGCTAACATGTCTCACGAGCTTAGGACACCGCTGTCTGCCATCATTGGCTTTTCTGAAGCCCTCGAGAACAAAGTTTTTGGCGAACTCAATTCAAAACAATTGGGTTTTGTTCAGGATATCCAGCAATCTGGAAAAAGCCTGCTCGGGCTCATCAACGATATTTTGTATGTTGCGAGAATCGAATCCGGAAAATTAGAGGTCGCACAAACCGAGTTTTCATTGCCAGAATTAGTTGCCTCTGCCGTTCAATCCGTACACAGCATGGCCGAACAAAAAAAAATCACCATCGCGCAATCGCTGTCTGAGTCAACCCGCACCGTGACCGCGGATCAAAGACAAATCAAACAGATTCTCCAAAATCTTCTTAATAACGCGATCAAATTCAACCGCGACGGCGGCTCTGTATTAATTTCTACAATTAACACCGCACAAGGCATTGAGGTGTCCGTCAAGGATACTGGCATCGGGATCGATGAAGCGCACCAACAATTATTGTTCAAACAGTTTCGGCAGTTGGGTGATGATTACACAATAAAAGGTGAAGGCGCAGGCCTCGGCCTATTTATTGCGAAACGTCTAATTGAGCTGCATGGCGGCTGGATCAAACTACATTCAACAGTCGGTGCAGGGTCAGTGTTCTCTTTTTTAATTCCTACTCACAGGCAGCCATAAGCCATGCATAGCCCTCATGTTAAAAAATCACAGCTCGACACGCTAGGCAAAGGGTTGGGCGATCTCGCCGCCGGCTGCTCATTTACTGAGTGTGGCAATCTTGCCTGGAATATTTTGAATGAAGACGTGAGCCTGCCTGTCGCGATCCTACGCCAGAGTCGTATCCAACATAACCTAGACTGGATGGCGCAGTTCATTAAACGTTACGGCGTCGAGCTTGCGCCTCATGGAAAAACTACCATGAGCCCAGAATTGTTTCAGATGCAACTCGTGCACGGCGCTTGGGGTATCACGCTGGCGACCGCGTCACAAACTCAAGCTGCGGCTGTTCATGGCGTGCGCCGCATCATCATGGCGAACCAATTGATTGGTAAGGGCAATATGGCCATCATTGCTCGCCTGCAAAAATCAGATCCTGATTTTTACTTTTGTTGCATTGTTGACTCTGCGGCAAATGCTGACGCTTTAGGTCAATACTTTTCAAACTGCGGGCAAAAATTAAAAATTCTGCTTGAATATGGCGTTGAAGGCGGTCGTACTGGCATCCGCAATTTAATACAAGAGCAAGCGGTACTTGCGGCGGTCGCGCGTTGGCCGCACTCTTTAAGCTTGGTCGGCGTTGAACTTTATGAAGGTGTCTTACAAAAAGAAGACGAGATTCGAACACTGTTGCGGCATGTGCTCGCACGCACACAAGCACTTACGCTAGAAAATAAATTTAGTGAACCTCGCGTAATTTTGAGTGGCGCAGGTTCGGCCTGGTTTGATGTCGTTGCCGAAGAATTTAGTGGCCAACCGTTATCGGGGTCACACACACTACAAGTTATTCTGCGACCTGGATGCTATTTAACGCATGATGTCGGCGTCTATCAGAACGCCGAAAAGCGTATACAAGCCAGCAACCCCGTTGCGCGTGAGATGGGTCGAAGCCTGCTTCCCGCATTGCAATTATGGGCATACGTCCAATCGGTACCCGAGCCAGGCCGGGCGATTATTGCCTTGGGCAAGCGTGATGCGGCGTTTGATGCTGGGCTCCCTATTACCGCGCTGCATTATCGTCCTGGGGCAGGACAAGCACCGCAGCCAGCATCGATCGACTGGAAAATTACGGCCATGATGGATCAGCATGCCTTCATGAGCATCCCCAACCAGGCAGATATACAAGTGGGCGATATGCTTGCTTTTGATATCTCTCACCCCTGCCTGACTTTTGATAAGTGGCGTCAACTATTATTAGTCGATGACCAATATCAAGTTGCGGGCGCGGTACAAACCCTGTTCTAGATACTTGCTACTGACGCGCGCTTCGCCCACCGAATGGCGGCTCGGCACCCAGCGTAGCGCGCCATGGATTAATGTCCAACCCACCACGACGGGTATAGCGCGCATAGATCGATAGCGACTGAGGTTTGCATTGTTTCATGATGTCGCTGAATATTTTTTCAACGCAGTGTTCATGAAAACCATTATGCATTCTGTAAGAAACGATATATTTTAAAAGGCTGGCGTGGTCAATCGCAGGGCCCGTATATTCGATTTGAAGGCAAGCCCAATCAGGCTGATCTGTCACGGGGCAGTTTGACTTGAGTAGTCTTGAAAATACGCGCTCAGAGACGCTTACTTTCTCTGAGCCTTGTGGAGTGGGCTGTTTCAGTTTCAACAATTCTGCATTGGGTTCATAGCAATCGATCTCGATGTCTAATTTATCAAGATTGATTCCGCTAAACTCATGGATCTTTTCGTTTGAAAATTGATCGGGGCCAATTAGTTCTAACTCGATCTCGGCGCCTGTTGCATGCGCAAGATCTTGCCGCAAACGATCAAACACGTGATGAACCGTTTCAAAGTGCGTTTGATTAAAGCTATTTAAATAAAGCTTAAAAGATTTTGATTCAATAATATTCGGGCTCGTACAAGGCACCGTTAACCGCAGCAGCGCAACTTTTGGCAAACCGTTTGCATTTAGCCAAGAAAGTTCGTAGGCGTTCCAGAGGTCAAAACCCTTGAACGGCAAGTCTGAGGCGGATGACTTTAGCGACTGAACAGCCTGTGGCAAACCGAGTGTTAGCCGAGCATCGAGTCTGGCAATCGGAAACAGAAGCGAAGCGTCATAACCCTTAGGGTAAGACACCTCTTTACCCAAGGGGATGCCAGGGGGAAGATTGGGCGCACCATTGCTCACAAGACGTTGCTCCAGAATAGAGCTTATTTTAGCCCGACCATCAAGCACCTTGTCGCTACTACGCTCGGCCTCGACCTTTTCGTAAATTGTTCAATTCATTTTGATATTCAATTCTTTGATCACAGGGCTCCAGCGATTGAGCTCTGCCTGAATGAATTGATCAAGAAATTCTGCGCTCGAGCTGACGAGCTCGATTGAGGCAAGGCGTTCGCCAAGTTCTGGATTTGCCATGATCTGTTTGACTTCGCTATTGAGCTTGGCAATGATCTCGGGGGGCGTCGCCGCGGGTGCGAGCAAGCCGAACCACTCAATGGTGACAACATCCAGCCCTTGTTCTTTGAACGTGGGGATGTCTGCTACGGAGGGATAACGGACGTCAGACGAGATGCCCAACGCTTTAAGCTTGCCAGATTTAATTTGTGGCTGCACTTGCCCCAGTGTCGCAAACGTCAACGCAAGATGACCCGACATCACATCCATCATCGCCGGACTTCCACCCTT
>CALQNE010000246.1 GCA_943331855.1 Bordetella parapertussis | reverse complement strand
TTGATATTGAACAACGCGTCGTACACGCCTGCGTAAGGATCTTCATCAAACTTTGCGCTCGACACATTTGTGGCCTTCAGGTCTTTAATCTTTGCCAAAAAATCTTTGCCGTCTTTGACTTTGGTTGGATCGACATACATTTTAGAAACATACTCAAGACCAGGTACCGCTTTAATGCTTGATCGGAAGGCGACCAAACCAAACTTCACTTTGTCACCTAGCTGCTCTTTTTCCATTCTGCTGTATACAGTACGCACAGCCTCACGGGTGCGTTCGATATAGGGATCCATCGACAATGTCGAGTCCAACACAAAGACAACGCCAGCATTAAAGGCTTTAATCGAGCTTTGCACCACCTGCGGGCCGGTGGCGGGGTTTGCATTAGGATCTTGCTTGCTCACCGAGGCAACCTCAAGCACTCGAAGATTAAAACCTGCGTCAGATTTAATTTCTTCAGCTTGCAGAATTGGCAACAGATAAAAGTTCTTTTTTAAATCGACAAAAAGCTCGGGCTCACGCGCAACCACAGCAGGATCACGCCCGGTCTTTTTCATATTCTCTAAGATTGGCGCATAGGCTTGGGCTGGGGTCGCAGAGTCAGCGATCTTTTCGATGCTAGTACGATCTTTGAAGAATAAGGCCAGATCTCGTCCGGCAGGATTTGTAAACGCCAAAGACATTTGCATCTTCCACTCGACGGTGCAAGCACTGTCTAACCAGCCAATTTTTTTACCGACCGTGTCAGTGCCAACCTCGATCCAGTCTTTACCAGTGGTCTGTTGACGCTGATACACGTAATAGCGGCTAAAAGCCTCTTGCGTTGCGCCCGACTGATCACCTGGTTTGACTACCAGCTTACAGCCTGGTGTCGTCAAAACACGCTGGTACAACGTTTTTTTGCCCGCTTGCAATAACGGCTTGTCTGCTGACAGCACATTAAAACTGAATCCAAACAGCAAGAAGATACTTAAGATAACTCTAATAAAAAATTTCATACCTGCTCCTCTTTGCGCCAGTCGAAGCACCGCCGGCACATCTTATTTTCTTAGCGCGTCAGCGCGCTCTTTTGCTTCAGCATGATTCGCATCTTTTGCAAGCACCAAGTCGTACCAATACAGTGCTGTATTTTTGTCAGCGGCGGTGACGCACCCAGCAATAAAGAATTTTGGATCGAACTCTTTTGCGTAAGCCAGGGCGATCACAACATCGCCTGCTTGACCTTTAAACGCATATAACCGCTGTGCAACGTCGCACCGCTTCGCTGTCTTGGCCAACTCGATCACAGCTAATACCTGCGCAGTGTCAGGCGTAGTTTTCAGGCAAGCCTGAATAAACAACAAGTCGTCCTTTGTTGCAGCGAGCGCCTCGCTACTGCAAGCTGCGACAGCCACTGGAGGTGTTGAACTCACAGCTACTGGCGCACTTGTCGTCGTCGACGCCGTGGTCGCAGCAGGCACTTGTTGTTGATTTTGATACCAACGCCAGCCAAAGTAGGCCGCGAGTAGCACCAACACCACAACAATCACCGCAATGAGCAAAGCCGGTGACGACTTTGGCGTTGGCTTGCCGACTGGATCCATACTCGGATCTGGCACGCCGACGGGCGCAGATTCAGTTGTTGAGAGCTCTGGTACTGCTGCCTGAGCCGGCTTCGCAATACGCGATACGGCTTCGCCAGTTTGACCCGAAGCGTGTGACGATAAAACACCCTCTCGAATTCGCACAACCCCTTGCGCAAGCTCTTGCCCGTACCGAGCCTGCAAAAGATAGGTCATCTGCGGATTCTCAACCAACGGGTCAACAACACTTGGGCCAAGCGTTAGCGCGACAAACTCATTTTGACTCTCGGTTGCATCCACTTGATGCCAAGTCTGCGTGGCGGTCCACTGACCGTCGGCCCCTAAAAAACGACTGTCTTGATTTCGCTGCACACACACTTCGTAACTGCAATCCAACGACGGGGCGGGTGACTCCCAACCTTGAAGTGTTAAAAACCCGTAGCCGGGCATTTGGTTAAGTGCAGGTTTGAGCTCTGGTAAGGTTTTTTTCATTGTTCAGTCAGATGTGCGGTTTTGAACTTGGCAATCATCGCACCAAGTTCAGCATTTTGTTCGGGCTTGATTTCGCGCCCGCCATCATGGCCGGCATTTTCTACGATCAACTGGGCCAGACCCACCAACCAGTCGCCCATATAAATTCGTGTGTGATCGATCGCTTCATTACCGATCGCTGGCAGTTGCCCCTGGCCAATACGTGTAGGTGGTGCAAACAATTTTTGCCCTTTATTGACCCGGCTCTCGGGTCGGGTGTCCAAAGGCCTATCTATATAACCTAGCCAGGCAATAAAATCTGCCAAAACAGTCTTTGCCGCCAATACTTGGCGGTCAACGAGCTTGTCGCGTTTAGTGCCGACTTGCTCGGTACGGCTGACTACTTTGAAGAGTTGTTCTTGTAAGTCAACGCGAGCACCGGCGGTCAGTACCTCGTCACAAAGCATTTCAGCAACGGCTTTTTGCAAGCCAAAATACGTTAATAATTGTTCATCGCTGGGCACGCTTCGCAAGTGCTCGAACCAGGCGCTCAAGACTAACTTCGCAAAACGCGCATCGCTACCGGTCGGAATTGGTTTTTGCGTGTCCTCAGGTTTGGCCGCAGAATCCCCAAACAGATCCAGTCCTTCACCCAAGCCGAACGGATCATCCCCAAGATTGACCGCAGAGGGGGTGGCAGCGATTGCTTCGGACACATCTTCTTGCGCATCCACCCCAGCACCTAAGTAGAGACTTTGTAATTGACTATCAGACAACTGGAGCTGCTGTTGAATTTCACCTAACAGACGAATGCGCGGTGTTAAAGCCGTCACGACCTGCTGGGCGATCTTACGCTTAGCTTCGACCTCGCCCATCCCATCTTGATGGAACCAGCGCCCTAACCGATTATCGATCAGCTCGTGCAATACCTCGTTCATGAGTTCATTGATACGTTCAAGCTTGAGTTCACGCGTCGAGACCCTCGCTAAATAGTGACTCAAACGTTCGATACCTCCATCGTTCAACGTCATCATGGCGCTCCAGGCCTGCGCGGGCTCAGAGACATGCGTTGTAATAAGAGGCGCATGGACGAAGGTCTTCTCCATTAATGACAACTGCGCAGCAACAGATTGGGTAATTGATCGCTCTTGTCCGCCCTCAACATCTAAAAAGGATACTGGACTGCGAGGCTTGCGCACCAAAAAAGTATTGTTGAACTCGACGCCTTTCGCCCAGTCTTGCATCCACGACCGATCGCCAAAACGTTCAAGCATGGTCATCTGTACAAGATTATTCCAAACTGTATGCAGCATGTCTTCATCTTTTGTTAACGAATCGTTAATTTTGATGTCAAACATTGTCACGGCCCAAATCAAACCAGGGTCGCGTCGCGCGCGCTCTTCAGCAGTTTTACCTTGCGTTTTTTCAATCCATTTCGACAACACCGGACCAACCTCGGTCACGTCAGACTGCTTATGCGAGGCCGTGCACACCACCAACACGTTCATCTCTTGCGACTCGGTGTAGCGTTCAAACAAATAAGCGACTTTGCCGCGCAACAATAATTGCGCGATCGGATTGCCGACTTGATCCTTTGCTTGAGCGCCGCTGATATCAGTTAAAGAGTCCAAGCCCAAGCGTCCTCGGTATCCAGGGAAATCAAGCAGATCGACATCTTCAAAAATTTTCTGATGCGGCTGATTAACAAGTGGAAACGTCAATTCGGCCGTGAGTGCCGCGAGCTGCGCCATCGTGATGCTTTGCTGCGCCTGTGGCTGCCCATCAATAATTGGCAATACACTGATCGGCAAGTCCTGAGGCCTACCCAAGCGCTGCAGCATATCGACATTCATAATGCTATCGGCTTGCGACAAGACACCACTCTCAGTTTTGCGTACCAACGCTTCGATCGGTGCAAAGACGCGACTAGGCTGTCCAAGCTGAGCTAAGGTTTGGGCCAAACTCAGAAACGCCTGAGTCAACGCGCCAGCCTGCCCCCACAAACAACCAAAGAGTTGGGCGCGGTCTTCAATACTGAGGTAAGGCGCTAAGGTCACCGCGCGCGGCAAAAACTCTGGCGTCAAGGGGCCAATTGAATTACCAAAGCTCTCCTTCAAATACTCCCAGAGTGACACCATGTCATCTTCAGTGATACCTAGCACGCGTTGCGCACGTTTGCGCGTTTCAAGCTCTGTTAACTTTCTCTTTGCTGCTGTGGCATCAATCGGATTACCAATTTTTTCAAAATTGAAATCATTAAAAAACGAATTGACAAAAATTTTAACCAGCTCAATTTCTTCAAATAATTTCAGCTCTAATGCAAAGCCAGCCGGCCCTTGTTTAGCGCGAAAACTAAACCGCGTCACCAAACCAGTTGCCTCTTTACCACCACCCGGTGGATTGATGTGATTGATAAAATCCAGGCGCTGTCCATCGACAACAGTTTCAAGCTTGCCATCGCCACCGGCTGCCAGAGCAGAAATCAAATACGATTTGCCCGCTTGCGAAAGGCCAAAGAAGCCCACGGTTGAGGGCAGTCCTGCCGCGACACCTAAACTCTTTGCCTGGTTACGCACCCGCCGCAAACGATAGATCAAGCTGTCGGCTTCGCTGTCGACGCTGCGCGCATTACCCCGCACACGATGAATCCAATCAATCGCCTGACCCGACTCTTGGTGAATGGTGGCCCAACCGGCCACTAATTTATCTGCTCGTTGAATTGTCATGCCGATTACCTCACGCTGCCGCTGTCGAGCCAGTACTGCGAATCACCCAAGCCTGCGTCTACCATCGTGTTGAGTCTGAATTTGATTTTGCTCTTTGAGCCCCCTTCTACCGAGGCCAACTCAAAACTTTCGGGGCCCGTGCGTTCGCTGCGCTTGAGCGAAATTTTCAGTACAACCCCTTTCGATGCGAGCTTCTCCCTGAGTTCTCGATCATCGACACTTAAGGTGTACAACGGCGAGGCGGGCCAGCGTTCAGTCTCAAGCTGTCTAAAGCCTAGGCGCATTGAGCCGCGCATTTCGAAAGTCGTATCCGGAAACTCATAATCCTCATTATCCAGATCTATATTGCGATAAAACAAGTTTGAGTCTTTAATCGCGTTGTTATTATCAATCATGCCAATAAAGCGCACGGTCGAATAGGGCTTGAACGCAGCCGATCGAAAAAAGAAATTAGGCAAGCGCAGGCTTCGACTCAATAGACACAACATGGCACCAACTGCTGCCGTACTCTTGGGGTCGTCAATGCGGCCATTTTTATGAAAGGGATAC
>CALQNE010000245.1 GCA_943331855.1 Bordetella parapertussis | reverse complement strand
TGCACCGATTGAATCGGCACCTTAGCGTTCACAATCAGAAGAACCTGCTGATTCGCCGTTTGCGCGATCGGTGCCAAATCGCGGACTGAGTCATAGGGCAATTTTTTGCCAAAGGCCACGTTGTAGGCTTGACTCGTGCCATCGATCAACAACGTGTAGCCATCAGGACTTGCTTTTGCAACCACATCGGTACCAATGCTACCGTCAGAGCCTGGACGATTTTCGATCACAATCGACACGCCCAACGCATCCGCGAGTCGTCGGCCAAGCATGCGTCCCAAGATATCCGTGCCACCTCCGGGGGTATAGGGCACGATGAGCCTGATCGACTTGGTTGGCCATTGGGCGTCTTGCGCTTGAACGCCCAAGCAAAACACTGTGGCACCAACGGCCATCAGTGTTTTTAAACCCAAAAGCAATATTACGCGCATGGACAGGTTCTGCTATTCAATCACCGTGCCAGACGCCTTAATCAAGGCAGCCCACTTTTTATATTCAGCGTCTAAAAAGGCTTTTGCTTTAACAGAGTCACCGTTAATAATGCTCACGCCTGCTGCCTCAACTTTTTCGCGCAAATCTGGCATCTGCAAAACACGAGAAAGTTGCGTTTGCATATAAGTCACTACTGTCGTCGGCAAATTGGCCGGGCCTAAAACCATATACCAGGTTGTTGAGGCATAGCCTTTCACCCCCGCCTCTGCAATCGTTGGCATATCTTTAGCAATGCTCGAGCGGGTCTCGCCCGTTTGTCCCAGGGCAATCACACGGCCATCCCGTACATATGGCATGCTTTCAGAAATGGGCAACATTGTCACATCCACTTCGCCCGACATCACATCTATCAAGGCCGGGCCACCGCCACGATAGGGGATATGCAAATACTGCATCCCCGTCATGTGACGCAACACATCCATGGCCAGGTGCGACGAACTGCCGTTACCCGAACTTGCGAAGCGAATCGCATCGGGTTTTAGCTTACCTGCAGCAACCAGATCATTGATCGATTTAATCGGCAACTTAGCATTAGCCAAGAGCACCAAGGGCGCTTCACCGATCAGCGCGATTGGCGTGAAATCCTCTATTTTAAAACTGACTTTTTTATACAGACTAGGATTAATCGCGATGCCTGGGGTACTAAATAACAGCGAATAACCATCGGGTTTCGCTGAGGCCGTTGCAGCGAAGGCCAAATTACCCCCCGCACCTGTGCGGTTCTCAACCACAAATTGTTTGCCCGTACTGTCGCTGAGCTTTTGCATGATCAGACGCCCAACAATATCAGCACTCCCGCCAGGCGGAAAGCCGACATACACCTGCACTGGCCGCGCAGGATAATCCTGCGCTGAAATTGGCGTCATGAAACCCAGGCAAAACAGCGCAACAATCGAAAGTAAAGAGAGTCGTTTCATGATTTAACCTTTTAAAATTTTTATATTGAATCGAGAAGCTGCTATTACCTTAATAACTTGGATCTGCATCAAGTTGCACCGCAATACCTTCAAGCGCCTTCGAGACCGCTGGGTAGCGTTGCATCACTAAGGGATCGTGCCCAGGTACCACATGCTTGATCGAACTTGCTAACTGCTCAAGTTTGGCATACCCATCAACCGCCTCAGCAACGTTAAACATGGTTGTGAACACGCGGCGTTTTTCAAAATGCTCGTAATAGTGACTTGTGTCTGAGGCCAAGACGACCCAGCCTCGGCGAGTCCAGACGCGCACGCATTGCACACCATGCGTATGGCCACCAATGCGATGAATCGACACGCCAGGTGCGAGTTCGGCCTCACCTGCATAAAAACTGACGCGATCTTTGTACACCATACGCACCATCCCGATGACCTCGTCAACTTCATAGCCATGATTGAATTGCTTGTGACGCATGTGACGGCCCGTTGCGTAGGCCATCTCATCGTCTTGCAAATGAAATTGTGCAATCGGGAAACTATCAAAGGTACCTACGTGGTCGTAATGCAGGTGCGTGATAATCACATCCTTCACTTGATTGACATCGACACCAATCGCGGCAAGACCTTCGGCAGGCGTGCGCAGCAAGGTGCGGCCGCGTTTAGCCGCGACTTCAGGGCCGAACCCTGTATCCACGACAAACGTCCTCTCGGCGTTGCGCACGACCCAAACAAAATAATCCATGGGCATTGGACCGTCATGCGGATCGCCACCAATGAAATGATTTTTGCGCTGCGCATCGCGGGTGGCATAACGCACGGCAAAGACTTCATACGTTGGCAAACCGTTTGCGTGGCCAGCTAATTGAGTCGTCATACTGTTTTTCCAGAAAAAGATTGTTGATCAATACCGAGGGCAACCATCCAGCCATCTCGAATCGCTGACATAAAATCACCAGGCGCGTGGCAATCACCGACGCGAGCGTACGCAACACCTGCTTGCTCAACTGCTGCGACGACATCGATGTTGGCACGCGGACCGTTCGCAAAAATAAGAAACTGACCAATGGCTAACTGCGTTGACGCTGCCTGCGCAATCTTCACGGTCAGATGTCGCGCGCTCAAGCTTTCAATGCGGCATTGAGTGATGACACGCACGCCTGCGTCAGCGATCCGTTCAAGTAGTTCAAACTTATTGTTGCGCGCCATGCCGTTCGCCGCAGTGGCTTGCATTTCGAGCACTTGAATATCGCAACCTTTCAAACGCAACAGATCGGCCACCTCAACACCTACCATCCCCCCGCCGATCACAGTGACGGCAGCACCTGGAGCAATACGCTCAGGTGACTTAAAAACATCCCAGGCATGCATCGTTGTAATGTCGCTTGCTAACCCACTCGTATCTAGCGGTGCTTCTCTGGGCACAGAACCCGTCGCCACGACAACAAAGTCTGGATTAAACGCTTTTATTTTTTCCGCATCTGCGTCGATTCCGCACCTGACTGGAACCTTCATTTCCATCAGTTGCGACCAGCGATAATCCCAAACTGGTTGAACCTCAGTTTTGTCCGGCGCAGCAACCGCCAAATGAATTTGACCGCCCACGCGCGCCGCTTTTTCCCAAACCTCGACCTCATGCCCACGGCCACGTGCAACCCGAGCGGCCTCAATTCCTGCGACACCAGCCCCCAGCACCAGCACACGTTTACGAGGAGACTGCGGCGGGGAAAATAACTGGGGTTCAGCAAATTCTAAAGCCTCGAACTCAGTACCCACCATCGGGTTCTGCACACACGAAACATCTTTTTCAAGCGTTAAGCGTTCAAAGCAAACGTTGCACGCAATGCATTCACGAATCGGTGCTTTAACCTCACCAAACGCCTTGAGTGCCCAATGGGCGTCTGCATATAAAGCACGACCCACGGATACAAAATCAGCACTACCGCTTGCTAAAACGGCCTCGGCGTCTGCGGGTGTCACGATACGGCCGGCAACAAACACGGGGACCTTGACCGCGTCTTTAATGGGCTTGGCGACCGGAGCAAGACAACCACGCGCAAAGGAGGGGGGCTGTATGCAATGCTTGGACAACTGAGGGCTTTCATTACTACCGCCCGACAAATCAATCGCGTCGGCGCCCGCTCGCTCAACGGCCTGGGCTAAAGCAATAATCTCATCTTGGGTATACCCGCCTTCAACAAATTCGCTAGCACTTAAGCGCACCACTAAACACAAATCCGGCAAAGCTTGTCGTACGCGATCGATCGTTTCTATCAACATTCTCATACGATTTGGCAGACTGCCACCGTACTGATCTGTACGTTGATTAATACGTTCTGTAAAAAACTGCTGAAACAAATAACCATTACCCGCGTGAATCTCAACGCCGTCGTAGCCCGCAAGCCACAGACGTCGTGCAGCGGCAACGAACAAACCCTGCAACGCGTGAATCTCGGGAATGCGCAACGCCCGCACCGCATCACCCGTGTTTGGATTAATCCAATCACTTGGACCAACAGGCTCCATGTTGAGAACAGCGCGGCGTAACAACGCGCCGCGGTGATTAATCTGACCGAACACATGGGCGCCATGGTCTTTGATGCCCTGCACGAGTCGAGCCAAGCCCGGGATAAAGCGGTCGTGATAACAGCACAGCGAATTATGGTGCGATCGAGCGGCCTCGGTCACGATCATCGCCTCGGTCATGATCATGGCTACCCCACCGCGTGCTCTCTCGGCGTAGTACTCGCAATCGCGCTGGGTCGACAAGCCATCAGTCGTACTGTAGTTGGTACCCATGGGGGCCATCACGATACGATTTTTTAGACGCAGATTGCCAATCTGGCCCGGTTGTTGCAACAGCATAAGTCACCCTCTCGCCTGGCAATCAGTTGCCAGGCGTTGTCTCTGCCTCCCCTAGAGAGGCCTGTTATCGATCTAGAAGCAACATGCTAACTACTGATTATTTTTAGGTCAATCAGCTAAAATGAAAAACAATACTGAATTACAGTCAAGAATGGGTGGTTCAAGATGCGAAATCTCAATGCCTTGCTGGTTTTCGCCAAAGTCGCTGAAACGCGCAGCTTTACGGTGGCCGCACAGCGTCTAGGCCTCACCGCTTCGGCCATGAGCAAGTCGGTCGCCCGGCTCGAGCAAGAGCTCGGGGTCAAACTCCTGCAGCGTTCGACGCGCTTGGTCAGTTTGACAGACGAAGGTGCAAGCTTTTACGAGCGTTGTCGCAACATTCTGGCTGAACTCGACGATGCAGAGAGCGCCGTCACGATGAGCAATGCCACGCCCAAGGGACGGCTGCGCGTACAGATGCCAGTCGGGTTTGGTCGCAGAGTGATTGCGCCAAAGCTCTGGGCCTTTACTCAACAACACCCAGAATTGGTGGTTGACGTCGAATTAAGCGATCGAGTCGTGGATCTTGCGTACGAAGGGATTGATGCTGCGATTCAGATCGGACAAGTCAGCGACTCGCGGGTAGTGGCTCGCAGACTATGCCGCTTGAGCTTTGCCGCCTGCGCCTCGCCACAGTACCTGGCCGACCACGGGGAGCCCAAAACCCCAGAAGATCTTGAAAACCATCACTGCCTTGCGTATCTACTGCCCATGACCGGCGGACATCGCGAATGGCAATTCGCCAAAGATGGGCAGAATTTTTCTAAATCATTTTCGGGCGCTTTAAATATTAACAATGCCGAGTCTTTGCTCGAGGCCGCCGTCGCGGGGGCCGGCATCACGATGATCAGCAACTTCATCGCAGCAGATGCCCTAAAAAGTGGCAAACTTAAGACAATCTTGCCTGATTACATTGTTGAAGGCCCCGAAGTATTTGTGGTCTATTTGCCACGAAGCAATCTTTCGGCGAAAGTGAAGGCCTTTATTGAATTTTTAACGTTAACGGTGGAAGGCATCGAACGCGCTTAACGAGCCTA
>CALQNE010000244.1 GCA_943331855.1 Bordetella parapertussis | reverse complement strand
CAAGGATTTAAGTTGGTGCCCGGGGCCGGAATCGAACCGGCACGCCTTGCGGCGGGGGATTTTGAGTCCCCTGCGTCTACCAATTTCACCACCCGGGCCTTGGGGGATCGCACCGAAGGCGCGTTGGAACGAAGACGTGCATTATACGGTGGAATAAAAATTTTGCGCGATGGTCTGGACTTGGGTATCCTGAGCCCATGCAAAGTCTCGATCTACAACTGGCGCGTCACGCCTCGGCATTAACGTTTGAATCCTTAACGCCTCAGGCGCTCGAGCGAGCCAAAGTCTTTTTACTCGACACCATTGGTGTTGGGATTGCCGGCGGCAGTACCCCCGAGGTTGAGTCGTTGCTTCAAGCCGTTCGCGGCTGGGGCGATGCTGCTGAAGTGACCATTTGGGGGACGGAGTTAAAAATTCCGCGCGCGCAGGCTGTGTTGGTCAATGCGTATCAAATCCACTGTCAAGAATATGACTGCCTGCATGAGGGGGCGGTGCTGCATGCCATGGCAACGCTTCTACCGGTGCTGCTGGCCGAGGCGCAGGTGCGTGGCGGCGTTTCAGGCAAAGCGCTGCTCACGGCCTTGGCTGCTGGCGTCGATGTTGCATGCACGCTGGGTTTGGCTTCAAACTTAGGCCTGCGGTTTTTTCGTCCTGCAACGTCGGGCGGCTTTGGTGCGGCGGCGGGCTTGGCCAATTTGCGTGGCTTTGACGCGCAGACCACGCTCGCGGCCTTAGGTCATCAACTTGCGCAGGTCAGCGGCACGATGCAGGCTCACACCGAAGGCAGTGTCGTGCTGCCTTTGCAGATCGGTTTAAACGCTCGTGCGGCAATGCAGTCTTGTGATTTGGCGCAGGCGGGTTTCCCAAGCTTAAAGACGCCTTTGACAGGTAAGTTTGGCTATCTCACGATGTTTGAAACAGACTGGGATCTTGAGCGCGCAATGGTCGGTTTGGGTCAGCAATCAAAAATTGCTGAACTGAGCCATAAGCCCTATCCCAGTGGTAGGGCGACACATGGTGGCATCGAAGGCGTAACGGTACTGCGTGAGCAGTTCCCGTTTTCAGCGCAAGACGTAGCTGAGATTAGTGTGATTGGCCCCCCGCTGATCAATCATCTGGTCAACCGTCCGCCCTTGCAGAACCCAACTCCAAATTATGCTCGTCTCTGCATGCCCTTTGTTTTGGCTAAGGTGTTGCAGCATGGCGTCTTAGATGCCATGCACTTCAGGGGTGATGCCTTGAGTGACGCACAAACCTACGCCCTAGCCTGCAAAGTCGTCATGCAGGTCGACAACAATCCTAACCCGAATGCCCTTGGGCCCCAAGTGGTGCGTGTGCGCTTGACCGATGGCCGGGTGCTTGAGCATCACATCGACGCGATGCTGGCGAGCCCTTCGCGGCCCTTCAGTGGGCAGGCGCGTGCAACAAAATTTGATCGTTGCTGGCAATTGGCGGCTCAGCCAATGCCTTCGTCTCAAAAGCTTCAGGACCTCATTGCCAATCTAGAGCATTGCCCCGACATCAACGACTTGGTGCAGCAGTTGGCAGCCAAGCCGTGATTACACCGATTCTGATTGCCAAACTGCTGATCGTCCCGTCAATGCTTTTGTTGTTGACGCTTGTGGGGCGACGATATGGGCCCGCTCTAGCGGGTTTGCTGTCTGCGTTGCCGGTATTCGCGGGCCCCGTGCTCTTCATCCTGGCCCTTGAGCAAGGCAATGTCTTTGCCGCGCAAGCCGCGCACGGCACCTTGTTGGCTATTGTGGCGATCTTGGCGTTTAGTTTGACCTATGCTTGGATGGCTTTGTCGTGTGGTGTGGCAGTGTGCTTGCTATGCTCCTATGCGACGTATAGTCTGACCGCCTATCTCTTGCAATTTGTGCACTTGCCAATCGAACAGTCTTTTGCCGTGGTCATTGGTTTGACGCTGTGCGCCCAATGGGCGTTTCCAAAGGTTGTTGCCGAACAGGCAGCCTCTGCACCAGCCGGACTCTTCGATTTATTGCTTCGAATGGGCTGTGGTGCAGTACTGGTGGTGTTCGTGACTTACTTTGCTTCAACGTTCGGATCCCGGATGAGTGGCGTGATGGCGATGTTCCCCTTAATGACCACGGTATTAGCTGGGTTTTCGCATCATTATTCTGGCGCCCCGTTTGCGGTGGCGATGCTTCGCGGCATGGTGTACGGCTATTTTTCATTTGCGATTTTTTGTTTACTTTTATCCGTATCTTTGCCCAACTACAGTCTGATCGTCAGCTTTTTGATCGCCGTACCTGGGGTGCTTGGGGCCCAATTGGTTGCGCGTTACTTTCTCATGCGCCGTCAAACGCACTAAAGCCAACCTTTAGCCCTTGAAATTCAAGATTTACCCCCCAATTAACACGGACAATCCTTGGGCCAAGCAAGCACGGCCTCGGATCACCCTGTGGATAACTTTTCGGTGAGCAAGATGAATCAAGCAACTCCTGCGGCAGATGCCGCCCAAACGATGGGTTTTCAGGCTGAAGTTAAGCAGCTGATGCACCTGATGATCCATTCGCTTTACAGCAATAAAGAAATCTTTTTACGTGAATTGGTTTCTAACGCGTCAGACGCCTGCGATAAGCTGCGTTTTGAAGCGATTGATCAACCGGCACTGTTGGATGGCGAGGGTGCCTTGCATGTGCGGGTTGATTTTGACAAAGCCGCACGCACGATCACGATCTCAGATAATGGCGTCGGTATGTCGCGTGACGAGGCGGTGTCCAATCTGGGTACGATCGCGCGCTCGGGCACGCGCGAGTTCTTTTCTAAACTGACTGGCGACAACAAAAAAGACGCCCAGTTGATTGGTCAATTTGGCGTGGGGTTTTATTCATCCTTCATCGTGGCCGACAAGGTTACGGTACGCAGCCGCCGCGCGGGCGCGCCCGCCGATCAGGGCGTGGTGTGGGAGTCAGACGGCCAGGGTGAGTTCACGATTGCTGCGCTTGAGCGCGCGCAACGTGGTACTGAGGTGACTTTGCATTTGCGCGCCGATGAAGACGAATTTTTAAATGGATACAAACTGCGCGAGGTGCTGCGCCGCTATTCAGACCATATTTCTTTACCTGTTGAAATGCTCAAAGAAGAGTGGGATAAAGATAAGTCTGAGCAAGTTAAAACTGCTGAGTGGGAGTCCGTCAATCAAGCTAATGCGTTATGGACGCGCAGTAAGTCTGACGTGACCGACGAGCAATACCGCGAGTTTTACAAGCATGTGTCACATGACTTTGATGACCCCCTGGCTTGGACGCACAACCGCGTTGAAGGCCGCAGTGAGTACACGCAACTGTTGTTCATTCCCAAGCACGCGCCGTTTGACATGTGGGATCGTGATGCCCGTCGCGGCGTCAAGCTGTATGTCAAGCGCGTTTTCATTATGGATGACGCCGAGCAGATGTTGCCGTCGTATCTGCGCTTTGTGCGTGGTGTGATTGACTCAGCCGATTTGCCGCTGAATGTGTCGCGCGAGCTGTTGCAAGAAAGCCGCGACGTTAAAGCGATTCGTGAAGGATCCACCAAGCGTATCTTGAGTATGCTTGAAGACCTCGCCGAAAACAAAAAAGAAGATTACGCAACGTTCTGGACTGAGTTCGGACAAGTATTAAAAGAAGGCACGGGCGAAGATACTGCAAATCTTGAGCGTATCGCCAAGCTGTTGCGCTTTGCCTCAACCAAGCAAGGTACTGATGCACAGACGGTAACCTTAACCGATTACGTTGCGGGCATGAAAGAAGGTCAAGACAAGATCTACTACGTCACCGCCGACAGCTATACCGCCGGCAGCAATAGCCCTCATATTGAAATCTTTCGCAAGAAAGGGATCGACGTGCTGGTGATGTGGGATCGTGTGGATGAATGGATGCTTTCACACCTGCGCGAGTTTGAGGGCAAGCAATTTGTCTCGGTTGCGAAAGGCGGTTTAGACCTTGAAGCGCTTGCCGATGACCAGGAAAAGAAACATCAAACTGAAGTCGCTGAGCAGTTCAAGCCTTTGGTGAATCGCTTGCAAGAAGCGTTGAAAGATCGCGTCAAAGAAGTACGCGTGACGTTGCGCTTGGTCGATTCGCCATCGTGCGTTGTGGTCGGTCAAAACGATTTAAGTCCGCACTTGCAGCGCATGCTGAAAGCAGCGGGGCAGGCGGCTCCAGATGTCTTGCCAGTGCTTGAGATTAATCCTGAGCATGCGTTGATCGCGCGGATTCAGACGGCCTCAGATGACACCTTTAACGAATGGGCCACGTTGCTGTTTGAGCAGGCGATGCTCGCCGATGGCTCGCAATTGCCTGACCCGACGGCATTTGTTAAGCGCGTGAATCAGTTGTTGTTAGGTTAGTCGGGCTTGGCCGCGGGCCAGCCTGCCAAGGCGGCATAGCGCGGCCAGTCAAAGAAAGGCCCTGGATCGGTTTTGCGTCCAGGTGCAATGTCTGAGTGGCCGGTGACGGCGTTCAAGGGATAGCGCGCACGCAAGCATTGCGTGAGCATGTTCAAACGTTCGTATTGAATCGCTTCGAACGGCTCTGTATCCGTGCCTTCGAGTTCGACGCCGATCGAAAAATCATTGCATCCCTCACGCCCTTCAAAAGACGAGGTGCCTGCATGCCAAGCGCGATCGTCGCAGGATACAAACTGGCTGATATGCCCGATTCGATCAATCACAAAATGGGCAGAGACTTTTAAGCCGTCGACATTTACAAACCAAGGGTGTGCCGAAATATCAAGTTGATTTAGGAAGAGGTCGGCAATATAAGGCGTACCAAACTGCCCAGGCGGCAACGTGATGTTGTGAATGACGAGCAGAGAAATATCGACTGCGACGGGTCGCTTGTTGAAGTTAGGAGAGGGTTGCAGCGAGATGTTTGGGCCGGGGGTTAACCAACCACGCGAATCAAGAGCGAGCAAGTTCAATCCTTGAGTGGTTTAGTCGTGCTGACGTGCACCAAGTTTGGCATGGGCTGCAGAGCACCAAACGTTTTGACCGATGAGCGACGCTTCAGAGCGTGGTAAATGCACGCCGCAGTGTGCGCACCTCACCATGGCCTCAGAGTCGGTGCCGGATTCACCCGTGTTAGAAGGTGCTTGTGGTGGAGGTTGCTGTTTTTTTGCCGCACGAATAGCAAGCAAACGGGCGATCATAATGCCGCCAAAAAATATTGCAGTCCAGAAAAGTGCTTTGCCCATTAGTTTCTCTGCAAAATGACTTCTACGACAAATCGACTGCCGGTGTAAGACAAGACAATCAAGGCGAACCCAACTAGGGTATAACGCAAGGCGATACGACCACGCCAGCCTCGTGTGTAGCGACCGGCCAACAGGATCCCAAAGGT
>CALQNE010000243.1 GCA_943331855.1 Bordetella parapertussis | reverse complement strand
GTCGTTGATGCGGGGCCGGCGATTCGCCCGGTTCAGAAATCTGCAATAAAGCCATAGGTACGTTTTAAACTTCTGTAGTTTGGAGCTGAGTGGTTAATTTATCTAGAAACATCCACTCACGGATACGACTAGCGGCTTGCGTGTACTGTTCAGCGTCAAGCGTCTTGGATACCGCCTGTTGGCATTGCGATAAGGCCAACTCGATCTCGCGGGCTAAGGCCTCGCGTGCACCAACATTATCAGGCTGATCAAGGCAGTCATCAAGCTGTTCGTGCCAAGACATTTGTTGCACCAAAAATTCGGGCGACATCGCGGTATTGGTTTCGGTTTGCAAATCAACGCCGGCAAGCTCGCACAAATAACGCGCACGCAGCAAGGGTTGTTTGAGTACTCGATACGCTTCGTTGGCTTGTGCACTCCATTGCATTGCAACTCTGCGCTCGGGTGCTGAGCGCGTCGCAAAGCGATCGGGGTGAACGGCTTGTGCGACATGCTTCCAGGCCGCCTCAAGTTGCGCGGCATCTAGTGCGAAGGTACGCGGCAAATCAAACAGCGCAAAGTGATCCGTAGCGTTCACAAGCTTTTATACCGTGAACGATTCACCGCAGCCGCAGGTCGCCTTCTCGTTAGGATTACGAAATTTGAAGCCTTCATTAAGGCCTTCGCGCGCGTAATCAAGCTCGGTCCCTTCAAGATAGACCAAACTTTTGGGATCAATAAACACCTTGACGCCGAAGCTTTCAAAAACTTGATCTTCAGAGTCAGGCGCATCAACATACTCAAGCTTATAGGCCATGCCAGAGCAACCCGTTGTGCGCACGCCTAAACGCAGGCCAATGCCACCACCGCGCTTTTGCAGATACTTGCCGATGTGGTCGGCGGCCTGAACAGTCAGTGTGACAGCCATGGCTTATCCTTGGTGTTTATCTTTGTAATCTTTGACCGCAGCCTTGATTGCATCTTCAGCCAAAATTGAACAATGAATTTTGACGGGTGGCAATGCGAGCTCTTCTGCGATCTGCGTATTACGTATTGTAAGGGCTTGATCGAGCGTTTTGCCTTTGACCCACTCGGTTACCAGCGAGCTTGAAGCAATCGCTGAACCACAGCCATAGGTCTTAAAGCGAGCATCTTCGATGATCCCGGCTTCGTTGACACGGATTTGCAGTTTCATGACGTCGCCGCATGCAGGTGCACCAACCATTCCGGTGCCAACCTGATCGTCGCTTTTGTCAAACGTGCCCACGTTACGCGGGTTTTCGTAATGATCAAGTACTTTGTCGCTATATGCCATTTGTATTCTCCAACTTATACGTTTAGTGGGCGGCCCACTGAACCGAATTCATATCAATACCATCTTTGGCCATTTCCCAAAGTGGTGACATATCGCGCAGTTTGCCCACGCGTGTTTTGAGCAGTTCAACCGCGAAATCAATTTCTTTTTCAGTGGTGAAGCGACCGATGGTAAAGCGGATTGAACTGTGCGCGAGTTCGTCGTTACGGCCCAAGGCACGCAACACGTACGAGGGTTCAAGGCTGGCCGACGTGCAGGCAGAACCGCTTGAAACAGCCAATTCTTTAATCGCCATAATCAGCGACTCGCCCTCAACGTAATTAAAACTCACGTTCAGGTTGTGTGGCACACGTTGTTCGATGTCGCCGTTTAGGTAAACCTCTTCGATTTGCGACAAGCCAGCCCAGAGGCGGTCGCGCAACATGCGAATGCGTTCGTTTTCAGTACCCATTTCAGCTTGTGCCAAGGCAAACGCTTCGCCCATGCCAACGATTTGATGGGTAGCAAGTGTGCCCGAACGAAAACCACGCTCGTGTCCACCGCCGTGCATTTGCGCTTCGATCCGGATGCGTGGCTTACGGCGCACATAGAGCGCACCGATACCTTTAGGCCCATACGTTTTGTGGGCACAAAATGACATCAAATCAACTTTGAGCGTTTGCAGATCGATATTGACCTTACCTGTTGCTTGCGCGGCATCGACGTGAAAAATAATATTCTTTTCGCGGCAGATTTCACCTAAGGTTGCAATCGGTTGAATCACGCCAATTTCGTTATTGACGAACATCACAGATACTAGAACTGTATCTGGACGGATTGCTGCTTTAAAAGCATCAAGGTTAATCAGACCGTCTTCTTGCACATCAAGATAGGTCACTTCAAAGCCCTGGCGCTCGAGTTCACGACAGGGATCTAACACGGCTTTGTGTTCGGTTTTGACCGTGATGATATGTTTGCCACGCTCAGCGTAAAAACCGGCAGCACCTTTGATCGCCAAGTTATTAGATTCAGTGGCGCCAGAGGTCCAGATAATTTCACGTGGATCAGCATTGACCAGCGAAGCAACCTGGCCACGCGCGCGCTCGACCGCTTCTTCGGCTTCCCATCCATAAGCGTGACTACGCGAAGCTGGATTGCCAGCATGTTCGTAGAGCCATGGAATCATTTTGTCGACGACTTTAGGGTCGACCGGTGTCGTTGCAGAGTAATCAAGATAAATCGGTAATGAGGACATTGAGAGCTCCTAGGCGTTTACAACAGCTGACTGTTTAGCGGTTGTCGGTGTATTGACCATATTGACACGGACACCCGTGCCGTTGGCTTGACTGGCTTCTTGAATTTGACGCAGACGCTGCTGATCAACCAAATCTTGCAAAGCAACTGAGTCTAAGAAATCAACCATTTTACGGTTAAGTGTTGACCACAGCTCGTGTGTCATACAGATGCCAGGCTTACCATCCGTGCCGGTCGTACAGTCTGTTTTGCCACCACAGCTCGTCGCATCGATAGGCTCATCGACCGCAAAAATGATGTCAGCCACCGTAATGGTACGCGCCAATCGTGCCAAGGTATAACCACCACCTGGACCCCGAACGCTTTCAACCAGCTCATGGCGACGAAGTTTGCCAAAGAGCTGCTCAAGATAAGAGAGAGATATATTTTGCCGCTGACTGATCGCCGATAAGGTAACAGGCCCGCTTTGCTGACGCAGAGCTAGATCAATCATGGCCGTAACAGCAAAACGCCCTTTGGTGGTGAGTCGCATGACAGAATCCTTTTAACAAAGCGATTACACGCTGCAATCGCTTACCCGACTAAACAACTCAAGTATACACAATGCCCGAGTAATTTGCTAGGGTATAGCCCTAAAGACCCTACGGTTGTCAGCACAAACTATCAAAAAAAAAACCGCGCCCAGCACGGTTTTTTACAAAGTGACTCAAACAGCCGGCAGCGTTAAGCAGCTTGGTATTGGGTTGCGCGCTTGCGTACAAGTTCAAGCACACCTTGACAAGAATCTTCAAGATAATCAAGCACCTTACCGAAGCCTTCCGGGCCACCGTAATATGGATCTGGTACGGTCGCTTCTTCAAATTCGTTCGCAAAACGCATCAAGAGCATGAGTTTATGCTGATGCAGTTTGGGACACTGTTGCTGCAAGGCAGAGAGGTTTTCCCAATCCATCGCGAGAATCAGGTCATACTCGCGAAAGTCTTCAGGCGTCACCTGGCGGGCTACATGCTCAGTAATTTCGTAGCCACGTTTACGGGCAGCTGCGAGTGCGCGAGCATCAGCGCCTTCACCGAGGTGAAAGTTATGGGTGCCGGCAGAATCAATTCCGACGACCTCTGCGAGGCCAGCTTCTTTGATCAAATGGCGAAAAACGCCTTCAGCACTAGGTGAGCGGCAAATGTTACCCGTGCATACGAAAAGAACTTTTGTCATCATGGTGCATATTGTGCGGGAAAACCCCTAAGATGTCTAGATATTTTTTATAAAGTGACCCGAAAAAAATACATCCTAATTTTTTACATTTTATTTATATATTTCAATACTTTACAGAAATATCTTCATCTAGTTCGGTATCCACATAGTGAAAATACAAGGATTTAGTCGAAATATTCTATAAAAAGTTCCGATGTTGGCGCCCGATCGATGCACCGACACTAGGCCTACCAAGGGTATTTACGCACCAGAAAGTAGCACGCGCTCTTTCAGCACCTTTAAGGCGTCACGCGCCGCCGCTGCCTGCTCAAACTCGAGATTGCGAGCGTGATCAAGCATCAGTTTTTCAAGGCGTTTGAACTCTTTTGCCAACGCTTTTTCATCGGTCAACAGTGCATAAGAAGATAAATCCTCTGGCTGGTCTCTGAAGGCCGGCGCCACAATGCCATCGATTAACTCGCGTACGGCCTTGCGCACGCTTCGAGCCTCAATCCCGTGCTCAAGATTAAAGGCCACTTGCTTCGTGCGGCGTCGCTCGGTTTCACCCATCGCGCGTTTCATCGAGTCAGTGATTCGATCCGCGTACAAAATCGCCCGTCCATTCAAATTTCGAGCCGCACGTCCAATAGTCTGAATCAAACTACGATCAGAGCGTAAAAACCCCTCTTTGTCAGCATCCAAAATCGCGACCAGCGACACCTCTGGGATATCTAAACCTTCGCGCAATAGATTAATTCCGACCAACACATCAAACGTACCCAGACGCAAGTCACGAATAATTTCAACGCGTTCGACGGTATCAATATCCGAGTGCAAATACCGGACTCGCTGTCCGTGTTCGGTTAAGTAATCAGTCAGATCTTCAGCCATACGCTTGGTAAGCGTCGTCACGAGAACGCGCTCTTGTACTGCCGTGCGCAATTTAATCTCGCCCAATAGATCGTCGACTTGTGTGCGTGCCGGTCGCACTTCGACGATCGGGTCAACCAGACCGGTTGGACGCACGACCTGCTCAACCACATGATCAGAATGCGTCTGCTCGTAATTGCCTGGCGTTGCCGAGACAAAGACACATTGGCGCATGCGTGCTTCAAATTCTTCTAACTTGAGCGGACGGTTATCCATCGCCGAGGGTAAACGAAAACCATAATTCACGAGGGTTTCTTTGCGCGCACGATCACCGCGATACATACCACCTAGCTGCCCGATCGTGACATGACTTTCATCAATGAACATGAGCGCATCACGCGGCAGGTAATCAATCATCGTCGGCGGCGGATCGCCGGGTGCAGCACCTGACAAATGACGCGAATAATTTTCGATTCCTTTACAAAAGCCAAGTTCAGCCAGCATCTCAAGATCGAATCGTGTGCGCTGTTCGATGCGTTGCGCTTCGACCAGATGACCCGAGTCTACAAATTGTTTAACGCGTTCGCGCAGCTCTTGCTTAATGGTTTCGATTGCTCGTAAGACCGTATCGCGAGGGGTGACATAGTGAGAACCGGGGTAGACGGTAAAGCGCGGTACTTTTTGCCGCACCTTGCCCGTCAAAGGATCGAATAATTCTAGACTTTCAACTTCATCATCAAAGAGTGTCAAACGCACCGCAAGCTCAGCACTTTCTGC
>CALQNE010000242.1 GCA_943331855.1 Bordetella parapertussis | reverse complement strand
CGAAGTGGGTGAGATCTGCTGACATCATGCGCCTTTGTTTGATAGAGATTGAAACATCTCCATGCTGTTGAAGTTACTGAATGCAGTTGAATCGTCGAAGTGAACGGCTTTGGCGCTGATTTGCTCTAGCCATCTGATGACGGATGCTTTCTGATCATCCAGATATTTTGCCAGCGAACCCGCAACAGAGGGTTTGAGCAAACAACATAAGGGTTGAGGGCCATCATTTGTGATTGCGTAGGCGGCGAGGGCGTTTTGGTCTTCTGCTAAGGCCTGATCAAGACGTTCAAACAGCGTGCTGGGTAACAAAGGTGTATCGCAGGGAATCACCAAAAGGTTGTTTTTTTTGCAACGCATCAGTCCTGCCTCAATACCCGCAAGCGGGCCGGCAAAATTTGTGCGCTCGTCGCTGAAAACAGTATGCCCTGTTTGCTTATAGGCATCCATATTGCGATTAGCGCTAATCAAAATACGGGCTGAGGTCGGCGTTTGTTTTGCAAGGCGGGTCAGCGCATGTTCAATTAAAGGTAAGCCATTGTGCATGATCCAGCCTTTGTCGCGTCCGTCTAGGCGACTGCCTTTTCCACCAGCAAGAATCAACGCGTCGTAACTCATGATGACGGCTTCTCGGTCCAGCGTGCAACAGCGCTGTCGTCACTATCTCGCGCTTCAATCCAGCGCGGGCCATCTGGCGTCCATTCTTTTTTCCAGAACGGCGCTTCAGTCTTTAAGTAATCCATCATAAAAGTATTAGCCTCGTACGCATCGCCCCGATGCGCACTTGCCGTTAAGACCAACACAATTTGATCGCCGGGATACATCTTGCCCACACGGTGCACGATACGGGCGGCTTGCAGTGACCACCGTTTTTCAGCTTGTTGTGCGATATTAGTGAGCGATTTTTCGGTCATGCCGGGGTAATGTTCAAGCTCAAGTGCGACCACATCATCAGCAAGGTTCAAATCGCGCACCATGCCAATGAAGGCAACGACTGCACCGATACCATGATCGTTTTGAATCAGTTGTTGATGTTCTTGGCGCAGATCAAAGTCTTCGGTCTGCACTGCGACTGAAATCCGGGCTGCCAAGGCTTAACCCCCAGTAACTGGTCTAAAAATAGCTACTTCGGCGCCGTCAAGCAGGGCGGTTTGTTGAGATACCATTTCTTGATTCATGGCAACCCGAAAAGCAAACTGGCCACCTAAGGTTTCTTGCCAGACGCCACCGCGAGCCCCCAGATGCTGCATCAAATCAGCTATCGTGCGCACGCTGTCTGGTGCTTGCACGGATTCTTCAGCGAGACCGAATTTTTCGCGTAGCTGAGCAAAGTACAAAACCTTTAGGCGCATGATGATGGATTAATTCAAAAGTTCGGATAACGAAAGATACCGTACTTTATCGCCTTTGGTAATGACAGTTTCGGGTGCGAGGTCAACCAGGCCATCGGCCCAGGCCAAACTACTCATGACCCCTGAACCCTGGTTTGGCCACAATTGCAAAGCGGGCTGACCGTTGACATCGCCCTCGAGTTTGACGCGTAAGAATTCACGACGCCTATCAGGACGGGGCCAGTTGAAGTCGGCGGTTGCGGATAAGTAACGAAGCGGCGCTTCTTGTGCGCCCATGCGTTTGAGTAAAAAGGGTCGGGCCATTAGCAAAAATGTGACAAACGCGCTCACTGGATTTCCAGGGAGCCCAATAAAATCCGTTTCACTGACCTTGCCGTAGGCCAAAGGCTTTCCAGGCTTCATCGAGATCTGCCAAAGATCGAGTGTGCCAAGCGCTTGTACGGCGCCTTTGACATGATCTTCTTCACCAACAGAGACGCCACCACAGGTGATGATGACATCATTTTCGGCGGCCGCGCGTTGGAGCGCATCCCGCGTACTTTGGGCTGAATCCCTGACAATGCCGTAATCGGTGATGGCGCAACCAAGCTGCTTGAGCAAGCCATTGATCGCGTAACGGTTGCTGTTGTAGATCGCGCCAGGCGCCAAAGGTTGACCAGGCTCGGTGAGTTCGTCGCCGGTAAAAAAGACGCCCACTTTAAGCCAGGCAAAAACCGAAACGCTTGCTACGCCTATCGATGCGAGCATCGCCAGAGGTTGTGCACCTAGACGCTGCCCTGCAGCCAACACAATAGCGCCTTGTGTAATGTCTTCGCCTGCGCGGCGAATATGCTGATTCAATTGAATAGGCTGCGTGAGTTTGATCGCGCCATTTTCGTCATGGGTGTTTTCTTGTGGTACGACAACATTGGTACCTTCGGGTATTGGCGCGCCAGTAAAAATGCGCGCAGCGGTGTTGACCGCTAAGGCGGTGCCGGTTTGCCCAGCGGCGATACGTTGCACCACTGCAAAGGTGTCGGGTAAAGCGTTGATATCCGTCACGTGGAGGGCATAACCATCCATCGCTGAATTATCAAAGCCTGGCACATTTAAAGGCGACGTCACGGCTTGCGCAAGCACTCGGCCTTGCGCCTGCAGCAGAGGCAGCGTTTCAATGTTTGTTAAGGGTGAGGCGGCAGCGAGCAGGCGATCGCGCGCCTCTTCAAAGTTCAGCAGATTGGCTCTGGGTTTCATGATTCAAACAAAAGAGATGACGAATGCCGCTAGTGTACGGCGACTCTGGATCAGCCTTTAGCCGCCCGTTTGCGACATAAAGCGAATGATCTTGGTGGGCGCTTCACGAAACTCGTGACGCTCGGGTTTGAGTTCGATCGCTTCACGCAAGGCTTGCTCAAGTCCTTCGTCGCTAATGCCTGCACGTAATAGCGGACGAAGCTCGAGTTTTTCTTCCTGGCCGAGGCATAAGTAAAGTGTGCCGTCGACTGAAAGCCGTACGCGATTACAGGTGGCACAGAAGTGCTGACTGATCGGCGTAATCAAACCAATCTGACCACGGCCATCTTTGGTGCGCCAGTAGCGCGCCGGACCACCACCCATTTCTTTAATCTCTGGGATGAGATCAAAGCGCTCACGCAGGCGATCAAGAATCGGCCCTAAGGGTGCATAGCTTGATTTCAGACCGGTGCTGCCCATGGGCATCGTCTCGATCAAACGCAAAATGAAACCGCGATTGATGCAGAACTCGGTCATGGCTTCGACTTCATGTTCGTTGACGCCGGGCATCACGACCATGTTCAGTTTGATCGGAGAGAATCCTGCAGCTTCAGCTGCGGCAAGGCCGCCCATGACGTCGTCAATGGAGTCGCGCCCAGTGATCTGTGTCACGCATTCGCGCGTCAGGCTATCAAGACTGATGTTTAAACGCGAGACACCCGCGGCCCTCAAGGCCTCAGCATGTTTGGGAAGCTGCGTGCCATTGGTTGATAGTGATAAATCACGAATGCCAGGCAGCGCGTGGATCCGAGCAGCCAACTCAGGCAGGTTACGACGCAAAAGTGGTTCGCCACCCGTCAGTCGAACACGCGATGTGCCCAAGCGAGCAAACGCGCCGACCACCCGCTCGATCTCATCAAAGGTGAGCCAGTTTTTTGGTTCTTGATACCCTTTAAAGCTTTTGGGTAGGCAATACGTACACTTCATGTCACAGCGATCGGTGACAGAAAGGCGCAAGTATTCAATACTTCGTCCAAAGCGATCAATCAGGGGTGCAGACGTCTGAGTCATGGATAAAATTTTGCCAATAATGCGTGCATATAAGTCCGTAGAAATACTGTACTCTTAATTTGCACGTTCGTGCTTTGCGACCTTAAAGATCATCGGGTTATCTAAGGTAAACCGGCACGCAAAATGATTTTTAGGAATTGTGACAAGAAAGACGATTGAGAACAGCAATTAATGTTTAAATACTTGATTCTATTGGTTTTTTATTTTTTTTCGACGAATCAGGCTCATGCCCAGGACGCTCGTCTGGCCGTTGCCAGCAATTTTGTCAATACCGCACAAGTACTAGTACTTAAATTCTCAGCTCAAACGCCTTACAAGTTATCCCTGAGCTCGGCCTCGACTGGAAAGCTTTATGCCCAGATCCGTCAGGCTGCACCGTTTGATGTATTGCTATCGGCTGATCGACATACCCCTGAGCGCCTCGTGGCTGAGAGACTTGCCCTTGAACAGACACTGTTTGACTATGCCCGCGGCCGCTTAGTGTTTGTGACGCAGTCGAGTGGATCTTTCGCCGCTGAGCAGGTTTTGCGTCAAACAGAATTTAAAAAGTTGGCGATTGCAAATCCAGACTTGGCGCCATATGGTTTAGCGGCTAAACAGACGCTCGAAGCGCTTGGGCTATTTGCTAAAGTGCAGGCTCGGTTAGTGATGGGCGAAAACATTGGGCAGGCGGCGCACTTTGTGTTTAGTGGCAATGCTGATGCGGGGTTGCTGCCGCGCGTGTTTACACTCGAAACACCCGAGCAAAAGAAGCTTTATCAAAATAGTTGGCTGGTGCCCGAGTCGTTACACCAGCCAATCATTCAAACGGCGGTCTTGTTAAAACGCGGACAAAACAACGCTGCAGCAAAGGCTTTCTTGTTGTATTTGCAACAACCCGAAGCACAGGGCATCATTGCAAGCCATGGCTACAACTAATTTTTATATAAGGCCGCAATGACGGCGATCTGGGCAGCGCTTTGGGTGACACTTAAGCTTGCAACGCTCACTACGGTGATTTTGTTGCTGCTCGGTACGCCACTAGCCTGGTGGCTTGCGCGAACTCGCTCGCGTTTTAAAACACCGTTGTCTGCAATTGTGGCGCTGCCGATGGTGTTGCCGCCAACCGTGCTGGGTTTTTATTTACTTGTGATGATGGGCCCGGAGGGGCCACTGGGTCGCCTGATGCATGCGCTCGGTGGTAGTTCTTTGGCGTTTACGTTTTCGGGTTTGTTATTGGCCTCGGTGATTTACTCGCTGCCCTTCGTTGTGCAGCCGTTGCAAGCTGGCTTCGCAAGTATGGATACTTCGATTTTAGATGTCGCGGCAACCTTGCGTGCCTCGCCATTCGATCGTTTTAAAACGGTGGTGATCCCTATGTGTCGTCCCGCTTTTATGACCGCGACGGTAATGGGTTTTGCCCACACGGTGGGTGAGTTCGGTGTCATCCTGATGGTTGGCGGCAATATCGAAGGTGAAACCCGTGTGTTGTCCGTCTTGCTCTACGACCGAGTCGAAGCCATGGCCTACGATCAGGCGCACTGGTTGGCGGGCGGGCTTTTGGTGTTCTCGTTCGTCATGCTGTGGTTGATGCATTGGTTTGGCTTGCGTTTGACACGCGCTGAGGGCGAGGCGCGATGAGTACGAACGCGATCCCAGCAAATCAAAGGCCTGGCATCGAGTTGACGCTTAACCTAAAAAGGTCGGGTGACGCGGGCTTTGATCTTGCCCTTGATTTAATGCTACCTGCCTGTGGAACGACAGTGATCTTTGGCCCCTCGGGCGGTGGTAAAACGACCATT
>CALQNE010000241.1 GCA_943331855.1 Bordetella parapertussis | reverse complement strand
TCCTGGCGCAGCCGCAGTGTTGGCTGCGTTGGGGGCGGGCAACGTTCTGATTACCTCTGACAACAAAGTTTTATTAGTGGTCGGAGCAGGTAAAGCGCTTGACCCCACAACCGGTGAAACGGTTGTGGCTCCTGCAGATGCTCAGCAATTTACGCTGAACAATCGTCTGCGTAGCGCACTTCAAGCGGCGCTTGCAAGCGCCGAATTATTTTCACCTCAGCGCACCGTGCGCTTGGCTGCTGCACAACGTCTACAAAAAGAAGCCGATCCCGCGCGCGCACCCTTGCTTGAGCGTGCACTGGAAGTCGAGCAAGACCCCGTCATTAAAAGCGCTCTGAATGTCGCGTTAGCAAGCGGCTCGATTAAAAGTACCGACGCCGCAACGCGGCGCCGCGCAGTGGCGTTACTTGGCGACAGCAAAAATGCAAGCTTCAAACCCCTGTTAACCGCGATGGTCACGCCTGATGCCGCTGGCGCTTTTGCTGAGCCTGACGCTGACGTGCGCGCAGCAGCAAAAACCGCCATCGCTCAAATTGAATGGCATCAAACCGTTGTGGCCTGGGTTGGCAATCTCTTCTTTGGTATCAGCCTTGGCAGCGTGCTCTTGCTGGCTGCACTCGGCCTAGCGATCACCTTTGGCCTCATGGGCGTGATCAACATGGCGCATGGCGAACTCTTAATGATTGGCGCCTACGCCACGTACCTCGTGCAAGGACTATTTAAACAATGGTTACCTGGTTGGATCGACTGGTATGTCGTGGCCGCCTTGCCGGTCGCCTTTATCGTCACCGCGCTGGTCGGGATGGCGCTTGAGCGCACCGTGATCCGCTGGCTCTATGGTCGACCACTTGAAACCTTGTTAGCGACCTGGGGGATCAGCTTGATCCTGATGCAGGCGGTGCGCAGTTTGTTCGGCGCGCAAAACGTCGAAGTCGCAAACCCGAGCTGGATGAGTGGTGGCGTGACCATCTTGGGCAATCTGTCACTCAGCTACAACCGTATCGTCATTGTTGGCTTTGCACTGTGTGTGGTGGTCGTGGTGTGGTTGGTCTTGAACCACACACGCCTAGGTCTTTTTGTGCGGGCGATCACTCAAAATCGCCGCATGGCAGATTGTGTCGGCGTACCCACCGGCCGCATTGATATGCTGGCCTTTGGGTTAGGTTCTGGGATTGCAGGCCTGGCTGGCGTTGCGTTATCGCAGTTAAGCAACGTGGGGCCTGACTTAGGCCGCGGCTATATCGTGGATTCATTTATGGTGGTGGTGTTGGGCGGTGTCGGACAACTTGCTGGCACCGTAGTCGCCGCGATGGGACTGGGTGCTCTGAATAAATTCATTGAACCCTTCTGGGGTGCCGTGATCGCCAAAATAGCAATCTTGTTATTTATCGTGCTCTTTGTACAAAAACGCCCGCAGGGATTGTTCGCACCCAAAGGGAGAAGCGCGGAATGAGCTCAACCACCATGGCGCCAACCGCCGCGCTATCCTTGTCTTCTGCACCCACTGCCTTGTATTCACCTCGGGCCTGGACTGCCATCGCAGTTGTGGTTGCCGTGTTTGCCTGCCTACCCGCGTTTAATCTGTTGTTTCCGGTTGGGCACGCGTTGCACGTATCCTCGTTTGTAATCGCCCTGATCGGCAAGTTCATTTGCTATGCGATGGCCGCACTCGCGCTCGACCTCGTGTGGGGTTACACCGGCATTTTGTCTTTGGGCCATGGCCTATTTTTTGCACTTGGCGGCTACGCACACGGCATGTATTTAATGCGCGCCGGCAAAGCGTCGGCAGACATCGTCCCTGATTTCATGACCTTTCTGAGTTGGAAAACCTACCCCTGGTTTTGGTCGTTTACCGAGCACTTTTGGTACGCGATGTTTTTGATGCTGGCCGTGCCAGGCTTGCTGGCCTTTTTATTTGGCTATTTCGCTTTTCGGTCGCGTATCAAAGGTGTTTATTTTTCGATTATCACTCAGGCCCTCACTTTTGCAGCCATGCTGTTATTTTTTAGAAACGAAACAGGCTTTGGCGGTAACAACGGCTTTACCGACTTTAAAAAGATTCTAGGATTTGACATCACCTCAGCCAACACGCGCGCAGTGTTGTACTGGGTCAGCTTGTCGGCCTTGTTAGGTGCGTTAGTGTTAGGTCGCGCGATCACCCAATCCAAACTCGGCCGGGTGCTCACCGCCATTCGTGACTCTGAGAGCCGGCTGCGTTTTTTGGGCTATGAACCACTCGGCTTCAAACTGTTTATCTGGACACTGTCTGCCATGTTGTGCGCGGTGGCAGGTGCACTCTATGTGCCACAAGTTGGCATTATTAATCCCGGCGAGATGTCGACCGAGAACTCAATCGAAATGGTGATCTGGGTGGCCACCGGTGGACGCGGCACCCTCATTGGCCCAATCATTGGCGCCGGTACCATCAATGGTTTAAAGACCTGGTTTACTAGCGTGTTTCCCGAGTTTTGGCTGTACGCACTGGGCATGATTTTTGTACTGGTCACCATCTTTTTACCGCAAGGCATTGTGGGTCTGGTGCGCAAACTCAGTCACCGCGGCAAAGGACAGACGGCATGAATACTCAAGCCATCGCCTCGCAGGGCCGCATGAAAACCCCTGGGGTCGACACCAAACACGGTGCCATTTTGTATCTCGAATCAATCAGCGTAGTCTTTGATGGCTTTCGCGCACTCAATGATTTGTCGATTGACATCGGCGTGGGTGAACTACGTTGCGTGATTGGTCCGAACGGTGCCGGTAAAACCACCATGATGGATGTCATCACCGGCAAAACAAAGCCCACCGCTGGCACTGCTTTTTTTGGGCAAAACATCGACCTGACAAAAATGCACGAGGCACAAATCGCCGACGTGGGCATAGGTCGCAAGTTTCAACGCCCCACGGTCTTTGAAAACCACACCGTTTTCGAAAACCTAGAACTCGCCATGAAAACCAACAAGGGCGTGAAGTCAACTTTGTTTGCCCGCTTAAACAGCACGCAGCGCGATCAGATCGCAGCCACCTTGGATCTGTTACGTTTGATGGGCGAATACAAACGCCCCGCCGGCTTACTGTCACACGGTCAAAAACAATGGCTCGAGATTGGGATGCTACTCATGCAAGAGCCTTTACTGCTATTGCTAGATGAGCCTGTCGCCGGCATGACCGACGCAGAAACCGAGCGTACTGGCGAACTGCTCAATGACCTTCGTGGAAAACATTCATTGATGGTGGTTGAACACGACATGGATTTCGTCAACCAAATTTCGCAAGGTGGCAAAGTCACCGTGCTGTGCGAAGGCTCAGTCTTGGCCGAAGGCACCATGCAACAGGTGCAAGCCGATCAACGCGTGATTGAAGTTTATTTAGGTCGCTAAGCCATGCTAGACGTTCAAAACATCAATCAGTACTACGGCAGCAGCCACACCCTGCGCGGCATCACCATGTCAGTCAAACAAGGCGAGTGCATGGCCTTGCTCGGTCGCAACGGCGTGGGCAAAACCACCCTTCTGCAATGCTTGATGGGCGTGCAGTCCTTGGCCTCGGGCAGCATTCACTTTGACGGCAAAGACATCAGCAAGCTCGCCCCCCACGCGCGTGCCGCGCTCGGCATGGCCTACGTCCCGCAAGGCCGCGAAATCTTTGCCCGCCTCACCGTCGAAGAAAATATCTTAATGGGCATGGCCACCAAACCCAGCCAGCAAGCCAAGCGCATTAAAAACGAAATTTTTGATCTGTTTCCCGTACTGCGCACCATGCTGTCGCGCCGTGGTGGCGACCTCTCAGGCGGTCAGCAGCAACAACTCGCCATCGCACGCGCCCTGGTCGCCGAACCCAGACTCATCATCTTTGACGAACCCACCGAAGGCATCCAGCCCTCAATCATCAAAGACATCGGCCGCGTCATCCGCCTGCTACGCGACCGCGGCGACATCGCGATTTTGCTCTGCGAACAATATTTCGACTTCGCCCGAGAATTAGCCGACCGCTTCGTCGTTCTATCAAGAGGAGAAGTAGTCGCCCAAGGCGACCAAACCCAAATGGACAGCGAAGACGTCAAACGACACCTCTCGGTGTAAAGCCCCAACGCCAACCGTCCATCCCCACCCCAGTCCCGGCGTCCAGCGTAAGCGAAGGAGCCGAGTATTTTTTGCTCAGCACAAAAATACCGGTCCGCAGTGCACGCCAGACGACGAGGCGTGCGCCAAGCGACAACTGGCTCATATTGGATCAGCCCAGATTTTGCTTGTCTTCCAATCTAAAGGGAAACCCATCGCAGCCACCGAAATTTCATGCTGACTCATCAGATCTTTCATACGACCACGCCAGAGGTGCTTTGGCGCAATAACATCCATCAAGTGAAGCAAAATAACCAACGTGTTGTAGAGCTTGCGAGAACCGGACACCCACTGACTGGCCAGGCCTACAGGCTTATTTCGAGGGAGCGTGGGCGTGATCGTGAGTTCTCTATTCCACAATCGGCTGTGATGTGCGCAGATGTTTCGTATTAAGGAAAGATGCCGTAACCAAGACGCGAGCACTTGCTCATCCACACCGTATACCACCGCAATAGCACGACGCGTTTTCATGGGTTTTAGGTTGTCATACCAGCGCGATAGCAAACCCAATGACATGACTTCGCAGACCGCCCATATTGATGGCAAAGTTTCGCTATAAGTCGTTATCAAATGTTTGATGAAGGTTTCGTCAGATCGATTAACCTCGCTAGTCAGCTTGGCTAGGTTTTTTTGCCAACGATTGTTATTGACAGCGAGTGTTACGTCCAAGTGGCCGTGTGGATGATGCAAATGCGCGATTTGATAGGCCCACTGGCTTCTAACCGATACTTCAACTCTCTCAATGGCATCCAACATCAAAAGTCGCAGGTCGCGATCAAATACGTACAGATTTAATACGTCTTCAAATTTGGTGCCAGACTTGAAAATGTGAGTTGAGTGATCGGACTCGAATGGCAGCCAATAAGCACCTAACCGATAATAATTTAGGTGTTGCAAGTAAAACTCAACTTGAGCGATATCGCCTATCCCCATGCCTCGCCGCTGTAGTTGCGAGGCCTGCTGCGTGTAAGAAGTGGCAGGTTTTTCGAACGGGCGCTTTATTGTTTCCACTACACACACCCTGCGAAATTCGGTCTTGCAAAAAAGTAACCCGCCGGTTTGAGGATATGCTTACGCACATAGCCTTGGCGGGTTTTATTGACGAGGATTGTATATTAAATAGTTGAATGATTGGGAGCCCAATGCGATCCGAATACGCGTTTCGATCACTCGATCACAGCGCAATTGTTCTCCCCAACGCCAACCGTCCATCCCCACCCCAGCCCCGGCGTCCAGCGTAAGCGAAGGAGCCGCGTATTTTTTGCTCAGCACAAAAATACCGGTCCGCAGTGCACGCCAGACGACGAGGCGTGCGCCAAGCGACAACTGGCTCATATTGGATCAGCCCAGATTTTGCTTGTCTTCCAATC
>CALQNE010000240.1 GCA_943331855.1 Bordetella parapertussis | reverse complement strand
GAGCAGCGTATTTGCGAGCATGACGAGGTCATGGAGTGTTATCTGATGACGGGCGATAGTGACTATTTAATTCGAGTGGCGGTCGCTGATATCGGTGCGCTCGAAAAATTCATCCTTGAGCAACTCACACCGATACCTGGCATTGAAAAAATTCGTTCAAGTTTTGCGCTAAAGCAGGTGCGTTATAAAACTGCCTTGCCCTTGCCGGCAGCGAATCGCATTGCCTGATTCTTGAGGTATGCTGTCAGTCAAAATAATGATGTTTGGTCATAAAAGGAGCCCTAAAACATGAGCAATCCCGTTGCGACAAACGATAGCCAGACGCACCCTTGGCAAGACGATATTTTTAATGTGCTGAAAAAGGGGGGGGTCAAGCAAGTCTCTTACGTCCCAGATGCAGGTCACGCGCATGTGATTCGTCGCGTACACGCTGATCCAGAGATGCGGGGTATCGTACTGACAACTGAAGAAGAAGGTGTCGCGATTGCTGCGGGTGCTTGGTTGGGGGGTGACCGTCACGTTCTGTTAATGCAAAGTAGTGGCGTGGGCAACTGTATCAATATGATGTCGTTACTTGAAAGTTGCCGGTTTCCATTTTTGACGCTCGTCACGATGCGTGGCGAATATGCCGAATTCAATCCCTGGCAAGGCCCGATGAGTAAAGCGACGCAAGGCGTGATGGAGCTAATGGGTATCAAAGTTTATCGTGTAAGCAAGCCAGATGAAGTCGAAGACGTGGTCAGTGCAGCGCTTGATTCAGTCTTTATCGCTGGTGAGCGTGTTGCCATTTTGTTGTCGCAAAGTCTAATTGGTCGAAAAAAATGGGTGCGTAACTGAACCTCGTGCGACCTACTTCATTTCAACACGCTAAATAATTCAGATAGGAAACATCATGAGCAATATTCAAGCTTTTTCTGGCACGATCGAGCGGCGTGCCTTTGTGAAAGAACTAATCGGTTTGTGCCCTGAGGCCTTGGTTGTGGGTGGTTTGGGTTCCTCGACCTACGACATGTTCGCAGCGGGCGATCGGGATCAGAATTTTTACCTGTGGGGTGCCATGGGTGGCGCAGCCGCGATTGGTTTAGGGCTGGCGTTGGCGCAGCCTAACAAATCTGTTTTGGTGATTACGGGTGACGGTGAGCAGCTGATGGGCATGGGCGCATTAGCGACCATCAATGCGCAGCAGCCTAAAAATTTGACAATCGTGGTGCTTGATAATGGGCATTTTGGCGAGACTGGTATGCAGCACAGTCATAGTAGTCTGGGCACAGATTTGACTGCGGTCGCACAGGCCTGTGGCATTTCTACCGCGTACAAAATCAAAGACGGCAGCGACATTAAACAGATTCAGCAAAATGTCTTGGCGCGGGCGGGCGTGGCATTCGCACAAGTGTATGTAAAAGCGGATGACTTGCCGCGCGCGTTGCCCTCCCGCGATGGTGTCTATATTAAAAATCGGTTTCGTCAGACGCTCGGTTTGGCACCATTCTAATGAAACATACTTTAAAAAAATGGTCGACGGCGGCGATGTTATCCCTAGTGTGCGGGATGCCGCTCACCAGTTGGGCTGCCTGGCCAGATGATCAAACGATTGAACTGGTGGTGGGTTTTGCACCGGGTGGTGGCACTGATTTGATGGCGCGAGCCTTGGTGCCGTTTGTTGAGAAAAAATTAGGCGGCAAAGCCCGGATCGTCGTGGTCAATAAGCCGGGTGCCGGCGGTGAAATATCCTCCACATATATCGCCCGGGCTAAACCTGATGGTTATACGATTGGTTTTATCAATGTCCCTGGGTTCGTCTTTATCCCCATGTATAAGCAGTCGACTTATCAAACGGATGATTTAAAAATTATTGCGCGTGTGGTCGATGACCCGGCAGTTTTGGTTGCCCGCAAGAATTCAAAATATAAAACGCTACCCGATATCCTAGAAGCCCTTAAAAAAGACCCGGGTTCCTTATCCTTTGCCACAAGTGGACGTGGTACGAGTGGGCATCAAGCTTTGTTAAAAATTGAACAGGCTGCTTCGGTTAAAGGAACGGATATCTCTTTTAAAGGTGCGGGCGATTTCAAAAGTGCAGTCCTTGGTGGGCACGTGGACTACGCTTTTTCAAGTGTTGGAGAATACTTGGCCGGCTATGGTGATTCTGATATCGCAATCGCCTTACTCGTTGTTAATCCAACGCGTGTCAACATTATCAAAGATGTACCATCGATCAAAGAACTTGGCATTGATGTGCGCGTGAGTTCAGAGCGCGGTATCGCTGGCCCCAAGGCATTGCCCCAAGAGATCGCAGATCGTTTACAAAAAGCGATACAGGCGACGCTAGAAGACCCTGATTTTTTGAAAACGATTAAGAATGATGCGCCCTTGGTGGCCTTCATGCCTGGCCCTGCGTGGACGAAATCACTCGAGCGCATTCGCGATGAACTCAAACCATTTGTTAGCAAGATGAATGATTAAGATGCGACTCAAAAAATTTCGCTTGGTTTTTGGTTTACTGTTACTTTGTGGCGCAGTAAACGTGTCTGCGCAATACCCAGAAAAAGCAATTCGTCTAGTGGTGCCTTTTGCCCCTGGCGGTACTTCTGAGATCGTTGCGCGCTCTGTCGCAAGCAGTCTCACCCAACAGCTTGGTCAGTCGGTGTATGTTGAAAATAAACCAGGTGCTGCGGGTAACATCGCCATGGCCGAGGTTAAACGGGCACCGCCCGATGGCTATACCTTGATTTTGGGCCACGTGGGCACTCTGGCCGTGAACCCAGTGTTGTTTGGTTCAAAACTCCCCTACGATCCGAATAGTGATTTTGTTGCAATCTCTTTAATTGCAAAAGTCCCGAATGTGATTGCGGTGAGTCTGCGGTCTGGCTTTAAAACATTAGCGGATTTGGTGAGCGCAGCGAAAGCCAACCCTGGCTTGATCAATTACGGCTCTGCGGGTAACGGAAGCGCTGGGCATTTAGCGATGGCGTATTTCGCAGCCGAAGCGGGTATCGAACTCACGCATGTCCCTTACAAAGGCTCTGGTCCGATGTTGACGGATTTGATTGGCGGCCAGACGCAGGCAACCTTTAATGGTTTGCCCTCTTTGGTATCTCAAATTAAGGGCGGGGCGCTGGTGCCACTCGCAGTTGGCTCTGCTGCGCGCGCGTTGTCGCTGCCTGAGGTGCCCACGATTGCCGAAAGTGGTTACCCCAATTTTGAAACCTCGCAATGGTACGGATTACTCGCGCCGGCGGGCACGTCGATGCGTATCGTGAATCAATTGCAAAATGAGTTGGCCATCGCTTTGAAATCGCCTGAAGGTACTAAGCGGATGCGCGAGGATGGTGCCTTACTGATCGGCGACACCCCCCAAGAATTCACCGCTTTTATCGCCCAAGAACGTAGCCGTTGGGAAGATGTCATTAAAAAAGCAAAAATTCGCATTGATTAGGGTTAATTCCCTAGCGTAAATACCCTGTTGCAGTGCAAAATCGAGGTCTGGACTTTTCGTCACCGATTGTCCAAGCGGCACTGTTTTATTTTTCGCCTGAGAAAGGCTAAATGCAGTGCTATTCAGAAATCTACAGGAGTCTCAATATGTTTCGTCAAACCCTTAAACACGGCTTGGTTGCGCTCGCGACCGTTGTAATTGGTAGTACCGCTTTTGCGCAAGAGTTGACTGGTACTTTGAAAAAAATTAAAGATACCAACACCATTACAGTGGGTCATCGTGATGCATCGTTACCGTTTTCGTATTACGACGATCAGCAAAAAGTGATCGGCTATGCAATTGATATTTGCATGTTTGTGGTCAATGAAATTAAAAATGAATTGAAGCTGCCGAATTTGCAGGTCAAACTTGCGCCGGTCACGTCGGCGACCCGCATCCCTCTGATTGCGAATGGCACGATCGATCTTGAGTGCGGCTCAACAACAAATAACGTCGAACGTCAAAAGCAAGTTGCCTTTGGGCCAACTTATTATTTGACCGCAACCCGCTTTGTTTACAAGAAAAGTTCAGGCATCACCAACCTGGCCAGCTTGAAAGGCAAAACAGTTGTGTCAACAGCAGGCTCAACGAATCTTAAACAGATCTCTGAAGCCAATACAGCACAGAACTTGGGCTTGACAATCTTGGCTGCAAAAGATCATCCAGAAGCGTTTTTGATGGTTGAAACGGGTCGCGCTGTTGCCTTCGTGATGGATGACATTTTGTTAGCGGGTTTAGTGGCGGGCTCTAAAAAGCCCAGTGATTTCGCCATTTCAGATGACACACTTTCAAATCCAGAGCCTTACGCTTTCATGATGCCGCGTGACGATGCGCCCTTTAACAAATTAGCCACTGCAGCAGCTAGCAAACTCTACAAATCTGCCGAGATGCCTGCCCTGTATTCAAAGTGGTTCGATAAGGCGGTCCCACCTAAAGGCTTGGTGTTGAATCAGCCCATGACCGACAAAATGAAGAAGGCGTTGGCGAATCCAACGAATAATCCAGACCCAGCAAGCTATTGATTTTCGGTACCTTTAAAACGAGAACCGCTGCATGAATTACAAGTGGAACTGGGGCATTTTGTTTGAGGTGTCGCCTGAAGGTAAGGGCACTTATCTCGAAATGCTGCTTTCCGGCCTGGCCTGGACGCTGATCACCGCGTTCTGTGCCTGGATGATTGCAATGCTGCTCGGCGTCGCGGTGGGGGTCTTGCGTACCCTGCCGAGCCGCACGGGTCGCATTGTAGGCAATGCGTATGTTGAGTTCTTTCGCAACATACCGCTGCTGGTGCAGCTGTTCTTGTGGTATTTCGTTGTGCCTGAACTGGTCCCTGAGCACTTGGGTGACTGGCTCAAGCAATTGCCAAATGCCGCGTTTTATAACGGGGTGTTAGGCGTTGGTTTATTTATGTCGGCGCGTGTGGCCGAACAGGTGCGCACAGGCGTTGAGTCCTTGCCCGTTGGGCAGCGGATGGCCAGTACCGCCTTAGGGATGACGATTGCGCAAACCTATCGCTATGTGTTGATGCCCATGGTGTTCCGAATCATTTTTCCACCGCTGACTTCAGAGTTACTGAATACGATTAAAAATACGTCGGTCGCGCTCACGATCGGGTTGATGGAACTCACGGCGCGTGCACGTTCGATGCAAGAGTTTTCGTTTCAGGTATTTGAAGCGTTTACTGTGGCGACCTTATTGTATTTATTGACGAACATGATCGTCACGATACTGATGCGTCGTCTTGAGAAGTCGATTGCAGTACCAGGATATCTTGGTGCGTCGGCGAATGTGGTCGTTCACTAAAGGCGCGCCATGTTTAGCAATTTTGATTTTGATGTGATCGCACGTACTTGGCCTTATCTTTTTAAAGAGGGCATGTCGTTTACTTTGATGCTCACTGCGCTGGCGACGGCAGCCGGTATTGTCTTGGGTACAGTACTCGCCTTATTGCGTTTGTCAAAATTTGTTGTCCTGCAGCGTATCGCTGCTACCTATGTCAATATCATTCGCTCCTTACCCCTAGTGCTGGTTATTTTTTGGTTTT
>CALQNE010000239.1 GCA_943331855.1 Bordetella parapertussis | reverse complement strand
CGACGAGCGCGACGTATAACGGCAGTGAGCAGACCAACACGTACACGGTGAGTGGTTTGGTGAACGATGAGACGGCAAGCGGTGTGGGCTTGTCGGTGAGTGGGCAGGCCACGGGCACCAATGTGGGTAGCTACAGCGATAGTCTGGTGGCGATCGTGACCAATAGCACGAACTACGCGGTGAGTGTGCGAAATGGCACGCTGACGATTGGTCAGGCGACCTTACCGATGACGGGCGATACCGTCAATAGTGCGACGTATGACGGCGGTGCGCATACTAACACGTACGCGGTGACGGACGTCAAAGGCAGCGATACGGTGAGCGGTTTAGTAGTCCAGACGGTCAGTGATGGCGGTGGCATCAACGCCGATGTCGCTGCAGTGACGGTAGTTAACGTCGGTACATATGCAGCGATTGCGCAGGGTTATGTCAGAGGCGTTTCCGTTCGTTTTTACAAAACAAGTACAAATGGCGTGATGGACTCAATAGAAGTCGTCAACAATAATATTTCGAAATTAGAGCGTGAGATTGCTAGCGAGCTAATGAATGATGATGATGAATTATGGAGCCTGATAACGAAACGGATAGCTTCACCATCGACGGCAGATGAATAATGCTCGATGAGAATGTACGTTTTGAAGTAGGCCGACTCGCTTTCTCCGATGCAAAAGCATTTAGAATGAGGTTATAAATCACATGCCAAAATTATAAAGAGAGTTGGCTGATGCTTGTCGTTATCTAAATTATTTTCTTCGTGATTTAGTATGCTGACCGTTGATAAACCACTAATCCACGACCAACTCTGACCGGTTGAAAGTTATCATTGGAGAGTATAGACTCGGAGGAGCCGAGCATCAGGTAGCTTTTGTCACATGAAAGCTGTTGCTGTATTTTTTTCAGAATAAAATCGCGATGTGTTCGATTAAAATATATTAAGACATTTCGAAGCAGTATTAGATCGAACTTGGGTAGCGGTAACCAAGGGGCCATAAGGTTGAGTGTTCTAAATTCAACCAATGACATGATTTTTTGGGACATTTGGTAAGCGCCATCTTTTGTTTGGGTAAAGAAATGATTCAACTGTTCTTTCTTGAGTCCGCGACTTGTCTCCTGAGCGGAATAAAGGCCTCTGCGGCCTACATCAAGGGAAGCAGACGAGATATCCGTTGCCAGTATCTTGATTGACCACCCTTGGAGCTGTTCTTCAAAAGCCTGCAACAGCATGGCTAGGCTATAGGGTTCTTGTCCGGTAGACGCGGCAGCGCACCATATATTGAGCTGTTTAGATGCTTTTTTGGCCGCAATAAGGGCAGGCAAAAGTGTGTCGCTAAGCATTTCAAATGGATACCCGTCACGAAAGAAAAATGTTTCGTGCGTAGCCATAGCCTCAAACGCCCTCCAATGCAGTGGTTCAAGTGGGTATGAAACAAGTTTGCACAGCAGCTTTTCGCAATCCGTAAAACCGTTAGCTCTCGCCAGTGGCTCCAGACGTGCCTTGATGAGATATTCTTTCGATAAATCGAGTGATATGCCAGTATTCGCCTCAAGCAAACTACAAAACGCGTTAAGTAATTGAGGATTCACGCATCAACCTTGCGCAGATGATCTTGCTCGCGAAGCCATCAGGCTGATTTCATAATGCATGTCTCCTAGCGGGAGTATTTTTTGAGCGAAGCCCGCGCGTACAACGGCGCCTGGCATGCCCCAAATGAGGCTAGTAGTCTGATCTTGCGCCATTATCTGCCCGTGTGCTTGAATGATATTCTGGGAGCCAAGCATGCCATCGCTACCCATTCCGGTTAGTACAACACCGAGAAGGCGGCGCCCGAACACTTTCGCTGCGGACCGAAATAGCGCATCCACCGAGGGTCGACAAAAATTTTCAGGTCGATCCTGGTTTAAGTGTGTGAAGATCTGGCCACCAATATTTTCAACGGTCAGATGGAAACCTCCCGGCGCGAGATAGGCGCAACCGGCGACAGTGACCTCGCCGTGGATGGCTTCCTTTACTGGCATACCGCCAACGCTAGTTAGCTTTTTCGCCAGTAGCCCTGTAAATTGCGCGGGCATGTGCTGAACGATAAATACCGGTATTTTTAAAGGCTCCGGCCATCCAGAAAATAATTTTACTAGCGCGGCCGGGCCACCTGTCGATGCGCCAATGCAGACTGCGTCAATGGGCTCAGGATAAAGCCTGTCACGCGAGCTGACAGTGAATTCCTGCGCGGTAACTGGTTTTGAATCGGGATGAGGAGTTGCTAAACCGCTCGTCTTGGTGTTTGTCAATAGCCTAGGTATGCTTTCTCGCTTGAGTCTCATGTTCGAACACAGATCTCTGATTTTGGGAATAAGGGTCTGTTGAAGTGTCGTCAGGAACTCTTGAACATCGCGCGTGTTTTCGGGTTTGCCAACGTAGTCGCTAGCTCCTTCGGTCAGGGCGGTTAGGGTGGTTTGAGTGCCCGCTTGGGTAAGTGAGCTAAACATAATGATCGGTAAAGACCAGTCTGATTTTCTGATCTCTCTTAACGCGGCGATGCCATCCATGATGGGCATCTCAATGTCGAGGATAATGATATCGGGTCTAGTACGCTGAACAAATGCGACTGCCGCAGCACCATTATTTGCTGTGCCTATGACTTCCAAATCAGCATGCGTAATTAGCGCATTGTGTATACAGCGACGCATTACTGCTGAGTCGTCGACAATGAGTATTTTGATGCGATTGCGCTGCGAGCCAATTGGTGATGCCATGTAGATTTTGATTACGAATTTATAGGAATAAAGTTATCGGTAATTCTTTTGACTAGGTACGAGTAAGAGTTGGTCGGGTGGTCTAACTGCTTGAGATTCACGTTCGTACTTCTGCGCGTCTTCTGTAGCCCTTAAGCAGGGCGTGTCGCATTGACGCATGTAGGTGCCCCGAACGTAGGGGGTCTTAGTGCTCCTCAAGTAGGAGGACGGATGGGGATAGTACCAGCGGTTGATCGCCAGGCAACCCCCCTAATTTAGGGGGTGGAAACAATCGTCAAGTCAAGTCAGTATCTAATCACCTAATAAATAGATGGAAAACCTGATGAGATACTCCCAACAGTCGATACAGATTGAGTCTGCACAAGATGTTGCGAACGTGAAAATACAAATCACGATCATTGAAGTCAATACTAAGGTCGTATTTTCTCAAAATAGTGAGCAGTTAACTGAAATAGAGCTCAGTCAAATAGCTAGTGACCGCTTACGTCACGCCTATGGCGACACTTCGGGCTATCGTCGCGCTCTTAAGTTGGTGGTTGATTGATTTACCGCCAGATTATGGGGCAGTACTGCCGTCCCCCCAACAGGATGTACTAGTAGGGGGGCAACTAAAAACTTGGACTGGTTTACGCCGTAAGTCGAGTGCTGACACTATTATTTCATGCCAGTCAGAAGCGCGTAGCAACGTTTATTTGTTGAGCGTTATGGGTTTGCAAGGAACCTAATCGGCACCATACACTAATCCAAAGTTTCAGCCGCAATAACGGCGGTTGGGTCTTCAGCACCCGCCACAGTAAGACGGAACGTTTCATCAGGAGGCAGTGATGTCTGATTTTCCAAAAGATATTTATACCGAACCATATCCAGTCCAATATGACACCCTGCAGAACTTGGGGCCATTAGCGAAATTGGCAGGGATCTGGCAAGGTACTCGCGGAGTGGATATCAAACCCAAAGCCGAGGGTGCTAAACAACAGGTGTATGTTGAACGAATTGAATTGCATCCTATTGACCCTCAGACCAACGGGCCACAATTGTTGTACGGGCTGCGTTATCACGCTCACATCACCAAACCCGATCAGCGCAAGACTTATCACGAACAAGTTGGGTATTGGTTGTGGGAGCCAGCAACAGAAACGATCACCCACACACTCACCATCCCTCGGGGGGTCACAGCGATTGCGTCAGGCAAAGCCAGCGCCGACGCTACAGAATTTGAACTCGTTGCGATCCAAGGGTCAGATACCTACGGCATTTGTTCGGTGCCATTCTTAGATCACGCCTTCAAAACGGTCGAGTTTCATATCCAAGTCACAGTTAATGATGTTGGCACCTGGACATATCACCAAGATACTGTGTTGAAAATAGCGGGTCAGGAAGAACTGTTTCATCATAGGGATACGAACACACTGCACAAGATCGGCGACCCTATCCCCAACCCTTTGGCTGAGTGATCCTTAGCGAGTTTGACTCGCCCCAGTTTGCGCAGCTTTAGAAGGATTGTCTTTGAAAAACGCTGATTTGCCAAGACTCACGTTATTTTTTGATGGCAAATGCCCGCTATGTCAGGCAGAGATTGTGTTCTTGTCACGTCGAAACCAAGCAGGTTTGCTCGCGTTTGTTGACATCAACTCTGATCTTTATGATGAACGAGCGGTCGGCGTAAGCTGTTCGCAAGCGCTCGCTGAAATGTACGGGCAGTTTGATAACGGCACTTTGATAAAAGGGCCTGAAGTATTTGGTGAGGCGTATCGACGTGCAGGGCTGCCTCGGTTAGCTTGGATAATGTCTCGCAAGACCCTCGCCCCATTGCTTGCGTTAGGCTATCGTTTTTTTGCTAAACATCGCCATCGTATTTCTAAACTCATCGGTCCGACGGCACTTTGGTTGGTGGGTGGCAAGGGTGCTAGATAGGGATCATGCTTGGCAGAATCCGTAAAAAACAGCCAAGCCTATTCGCCAGTCTGTAACACGCTCAGTCAGATGTTGAGTGGTTCGGTGTCAACACACTTGGGCGATAGAAAGGGCGATCGCCAGCTACCGTCACCCGGTGCCCACTTCGCGTGTGAGGCCAATAATCCCACATCGCCCTGTGCTGGACACAGCGGTTATCCCAAAAGGCAATCGAGTTTTTCTTCCATTGAAAGCGACATTGAAACAGTGGGTTTTCAATATGTTCGTAAAGATAACGCAACACACCTGCACTTTCGTCTTTTGGGACCCCATTCAAGTGGATCGTAAAGCCGCGATTCACGTAAAGTGCCTGACGACCTGTCACAGGATGCGTTCTGACAACAGGATGCTCGGCATATGGGTAACTTGGTTTATCGACCACACCAAAATTTTTGTATGTTCCACGGTAATTCGACTCGCCGTCATGAAGCGCGGTCATCCCATTTAGGTAATTTTTCATACGATCAGATAACGCATCATAGGCAGCATACATACTGGCAAACAGGGTGTCGCCACCATGAGGTGGGAGTGTGTGGATATGCAAGATACTACCCATCGGAGGCGTTTGATCGCAACTGACATCCGTATGCCAACGTTCACCGTTGGCGCGAGGAGAACTTTCATCCGCATGAATTTTCATTAACGCGGGTAGGCCCTCAACGTGCGGCGCTGCCGGATGTATATGCAAATCGCCAAATAAACGACCAAAAGCAAGATGTTGTTCTTTGGTGAGGTCTTGATCCCGAAAGAAAATCACCTGATTTTCAGCCAAGGCGCGATGCACTTCATTTCGCTGCTCGGGCGCCAAAGGCTTAGACAAATCAATACCAGAAATTTCTG
>CALQNE010000238.1 GCA_943331855.1 Bordetella parapertussis | reverse complement strand
TTGATGTCAACGGACATCACTTGAATACCCGCGGGGTTTTCAGCGCTCGCCATTGAAAGTAATTGATCGACTAAGCGTGTGGCGCGCACTGTTCCCGATACAATTTGCTTGAGGCTTGTCAAGGTTTCGTCAGACAGGGTGCTTCGCATCCCCAGTTCTGCCTGTGTGCGCAAACCGGCGAGAGGCGTTTTGAGTTGATGCGCGGCATCGGCAACAAAGCGTTGTTGGGCCAGAATATTGTTTGCCAGGCGGGCGAGTAACTCGTTCATGGCATTGACAAGTGGTTCGATCTCAATGGGCACATTACGCGCATCAATAGCCGATAGATCATCAGGCTTTCGGGCGCGCAAGCGTTTTTGTAAAGCATTGATCGGAGCCACGCCGCGCGAAAGACCAAACCAAATTAAAAGTGCAGCAATCGGCAAAACCAAAAACTGCGGGATGATGACGCCTTTAATGATGTCGTTGGCTAAGGCGACTCGACGCTCGACGGACTCGGCTGCGACCACCAGCACGGGTCCCGCTTCACGCAATCCAGCAGTGCGCCAGATATACGCAAACCGAATTTCAAAACCGCGTGTCATTTGGTTTTTGTAATACACCGTATCAAAGTCCTGGCTCGCGACTTTATCAGGAGAGGGGAGCTCAGCATCGCCACCCAACAGTTCACCTCTGGGACCAATCACCTTCCAAAATACGCCATCGTTTTCGCGGGTACGCAGGGCAAGTCGGGCGGGCGCTGAAAGTTTGAAATTGACGCGTCCGTGTTCGACTTCAATTTGCTGACTTAACACCTCAAGCGCGTTGCTCAGGCTCAAATCGTAGGGCACATTAGCCAAATCTTGTGCCGCTACATACGTGATCGCGATACTCATGGGCCACAGCAAAAATAACGGAGCCAGCAGCCAGTCTAAAACTTCGCCTAGCAGAGAACGCCTAGCGGCGCGCTCGTTTAAGTTCGCATCGCCTTCATCAAGTGTGTGGTCGACCGTCGCGATTTTAAGAACGGCTTGTTGAGGTTGAGCCCCAGACGGGGTTGAGGTCGAAGTCAGGCCCTTGGTCACTTAAAGCGTCGCAGTCGATGCCGGTTGTTCGCGCTCAAGGCAATAGCCCAAGCCTCGAACGGTCGTAATTTTGACACCACTGTCGTCAAGTTTTTTACGCAGGCGGTGCACATACACTTCAATCGCGTTAGAACTCACTTCTTCGCCCCATTCGCATAAGTGATCAACGATTTGGGTCTTGCTCACCATTCGACCGCTACGGGTGAGTAATATTTCTAGCAAACTGACCTCGCGGGCCGACAGATCCAGAGTCTGCTGATTGACCAGGGCGACGCGACCTGTTTGATCAAACTCAAGCTTGCCATGGCGCAAGATGGTCGAGCCACCGCCGGCTCCGCGTCGGGCCAGCGCACGCACACGCGCTTCAAGTTCTGAGAGCGAGAAGGGCTTAGCCATGTAATCATCGGCACCCTGGTCAAGCCCCTTGACGCGCTGCTCGACGCTGTCGGCTGCGGTGAGAATGAGTACGGGCAGGCGCGACTGACGCGCGCGCAGTTTGCTTAAGACCTCTAGGCCTGACATGCGGGGTAAGCCCAGATCAAGAATCAGCAGATCGAACTCTTGAGCAATTAGTGCCGCGTCTGCGGCGACTCCATCGCTGACTGCGTCGACGGCATAGCCGCTTTGACGTAACGAGCGCGTTAGGCCATCGGTCAAAATACTGTCGTCTTCTGCAATCAGAATACGCATGTTGAAAAGAGCCAAATGACAACTAAGAGAGCCTATTCTGTCATAGCATCTGGGATCTGCCTACGAAGTTAGGCATGGTAGCGGGTAAACCCTTATTGCCGATAGTGTTGTATAAAAAGCTTGCCATACTGTTTTTATGTACAGTATAATTAATTTATCGATTTCTACTTAAAGGATAGTCATGGACGAAAAAGCCCTCAAAGCCGGCTCCCCCGAAAAAGCAAAGGCACTGCTTGCAGCGCTTGCGCAAATCGAAAAGCAGTTCGGTAAAGGATCCGTGATGCGTTACGGTGATAATGAGGTCGAACATGACATTCAAGTTGTCTCAACTGGCTCGCTCGGTTTAGATATCGCCTTAGGCGTCGGTGGCTTGCCCCGGGGTCGCGTGATTGAAATTTACGGCCCTGAATCGTCGGGTAAAACAACGCTTACCTTGCAAGTCATCGCCGAAATGCAAAAAGTCGGCGGCACTTGCGCTTTTATTGATGCCGAGCACGCGCTTGATGTGCAATATGCCTCTAAATTGGGCGTGAACTTAACGGATTTGTTGATTTCTCAGCCCGATACGGGCGAGCAAGCTCTTGAAATTACAGACGCTTTGGTGCGCTCTGGTTCAGTTGATTTGATCGTCATCGACTCCGTGGCCGCTCTCACCCCAAAGGCTGAAATCGAAGGCGAAATGGGAGACTCCCTGCCCGGTTTGCAAGCGCGCTTAATGAGTCAAGCCTTGCGTAAGCTGACTGCAAGCATCAAGCGCACCAACTGCATGGTGATTTTCATTAACCAGATTCGCATGAAAATCGGCGTCATGTTCGGCAATCCTGAAACCACGACTGGCGGTAATGCACTTAAATTTTATGCTTCTGTGCGTCTGGATATCCGTCGGATTGGTGGTATCAAAAAGGGTGACGAGGTCGTCGGCAACGAAACGCGCGTAAAAGTTGTTAAAAATAAGATTGCCCCACCGTTTAAACAAGCCGAATTTGACATCATGTACGGGGCCGGGATTTCACGTGAAGGCGAAATCATTGACCTGGGTGTGGTTGCGGGTATCGTCGATAAAGCGGGCGCTTGGTTTAGTTATAACGGTGATCGCATTGGCCAAGGTAAGGACAATGTGCGCGAATATCTGCGCGAGCATCCTGCGATGGCCATTGAAATCGAAAATCGAGTTCGTGAAAAGCTTGGGGTTGTGGCGCGCACGCCCTCGGTCGAAGAGGTGGCTGCCAGTGCTGCTGTTGGCGGTGCAAAAGCAGCTCCGAGTAAGGCTTCAAAAGCGGTTGTTGCCGAGCCTGACTTAGAAGATGAGCTCTGATTCACGCATTAGTGATTTGTCTCGGTAATGGACGAAGAAGTTAAACCGCGGTCCGGCCTGTCCCTCAGGGCCCGGGCCGTTGGTTTGTTGTCTCGACGCGAACACAGTCGTGTTGAATTAACCCGCAAACTGTCGCCTCATTCGCAAAGTCCTGAAGAGCTTGATACATTGCTTGACGCCTTGGCTAACGAGGGTTGGCAGTCTGATGAGCGTTTCGTACAAGGCTTTGTGCATCGAAAGGCGGGTCAACAAGGCCTAGCCAAGATTGCACAAGAGCTCACTCAGCAGGGGATTAGCTCGGCGCAAGTCGCTCAGGTGCGCCTTGACCTCAAAGATTCTGAGTTAGAACGTGCAAAGATTGTTTGGCAAAAGAAATTTTGGCGCACGGGCTCCCCAAAAGATACCGCTGAATATGGTCGCCAAGGGCGCTTTTTGGCAGCGCGAGGCTTTTCGCATGAGGTGATTCATCGGTTGCTGAAAGACCCCCCTGAGAGTGAGGCGTAATTTCACCTCATGTTTGCGCTTAGGTAATCTCGCGTGGCTGCGCTATACTTTGATGCTTTGTTGCACTGTGTCATTTCACAAGCTAAATCGCATGCCTTTGCCGACGCCCGCCTATCCTCGCAAGCCGCTTCATAACCGCTCTATCAAAGTGCATTCGTTTGAGCGAGAAGACGGTCTGTGGGATCTTGAAGCTGAGCTCATTGACTCAAAGGCCTTTGATTACACCAAGCGTGATGGCAGCGAACAAAAAGCGGGGCAAGCGTTTCATCATATGCATCTGCGCATTACGATCGATAGCAGCTTTACGATTCAAGAGGCGAGTGCCGCCTACGATGCGTCTCCTTTCGGCGAACCTTGCACCTCAATCGCCGGCGCGTATGGCGATTTGGTAGGCATGAATTTGCTTAAAAGTTTTCGACAACAGGTCAAAGAGCGCTTTAGTCGCACCGATGGGTGCACGCACATGACCGAGTTAGCGGCGGTCTTACCAACGGCTGCTGTACAAACGATGTCTGGGCAGCGACGCAATGCGGCTGATCCAACGAAACGTCCGTATCAGCTAGGTGGGTGCACCGCATGGCGCCTTGATGGTGAAATCACGAAGGCGCTTTATCCGCAGTGGTACATCGCGCCCGAAACAAGTCCGTCAGAAACCCCTAGCAAGTAGTCTCTGTAACCCATACAACTGCGTGTGGCACGACTGAGTTTTTAAGTTTTTTTTTGAGTCTCTTATCTTTTTAACGTACAGGATTCCTATGAAAATCCACGAGTATCAAGGCAAAGAACTGTTGCGACAGTTTGGGGTGGTTGTGCCACGTGGCATTGCGGTTTTTAACGTTGATGAAGCGGTCGCCGCTGCGCAAAAATTGGGCGGGCCCGTCTGGGTCGTGAAGGCTCAAATTCATGCGGGTGGACGTGGTAAGGGCGGTGGGGTCAAACTTGCCCGCTCGATCGAAGAAGTGAGAAAAATCTCAGCTGAAATTCTGGGGATGCAGCTGATCACGCATCAAACAGGTCCGAACGGGCAAAAAGTTCGCCGTTTGTTGATCGAAGAGGGTGCCGATATTAAAAAAGAGTATTACGTCGGTATTGTGACCGATCGAGGCACCCAGCGCGTTTGCGTGATGGCCTCTAGCGAAGGCGGAATGGATATCGAAGAAGTTGCCGAACACCATCCCGAAAAAATTCTAAAAGTGTTTGTTGATCCCGGTACGGGTTTGACCCAGGCCGATGCACAGACGCTTGCGCGCGGCATTGGTGTTCCCGAGGCCTCTGTTGCCGCGGCGGCTGCTGAGTTTCAAAAACTTTATAAAGTCTATTGGGATACTGATGCCTCGTTGGCTGAAATTAATCCATTGATCCTGACGGGTAACGGCGACATTATTTCGCTCGATGCAAAGTTCAATTTTGATACCAACGCGTTGTATCGTCATCCCGAAATTGTTGCTTACCGCGATCTAGATGAAGAAGATCCAGCTGAAATCGAAGCCAGTAAACACGAACTTGCATACATTCAGCTAGATGGCAATATCGGCTGCTTGGTGAATGGTGCGGGTCTGGCGATGGCGACCATGGATGCAATTAAGTTGTTCGGTGGAGAGCCAGCGAACTTTCTGGATGTAGGCGGCAGCGCCACGGCAGAGCGCGTGACCGAAGCGTTTAAGATCATGCTCAGCAATAAAGGTACCAAGGCGATTCTGGTCAATATCTTTGGTGGAATCATGCGCTGCGATGTGATTGCACAAGGCGTGATCACTGCGTGCAAGGCGGTCAATCTGAGCGTGCCTTTGGTGGTGCGCATGAAAGGAACCAACGAAGAGTTGGGCAAGAAAATGCTAGCCGATTCGGGTCTGCCTATTATCAGCGCCGACACAATGGCTGATGCCGCAACCCGCGTTGTTGCTGCGGCTAAATAATTCTGCCAAGGATACTGATATGTCGATTCTGATCAACAAAGATACAAAAGTCATTACCCA
>CALQNE010000237.1 GCA_943331855.1 Bordetella parapertussis | reverse complement strand
TTTACCCCCTACGACAACCTCGATTTGTGCCTCCTGGATTGCGCCCGTACCGATCGGTTGTTGACCTGCAATGGTGTATCCAGTGTAGGGGTAGCGTCCTAGCGCTTCGTCAAAATGCACCATGATCGGTAAGGGCGAAATCTCATCGGTTGAGACGTCGTCGCGCAAGGGGCTTGCCGCCGCACGGGTCAGACGAATTCCGGCAAGTTGAACACGCACTGCTTCAACGTTTTGGCTAAGAAATAAAATGCGGGGGGCAAAAGTGAGGGCGGTCATGCCGAAGAGTCTCCGAGTCTATGATCATCTTGCGCTGCAACAGTCGGCATCGATGTTTTTTGTTTAGTTTAGCGAATTTTGAGGATCTTGCCGATGGGTCTCGCACTGACTTGACTGAGAATTGTTTTAGGACCGGTCAAGGCTATACTTCATCTCAATTCGCTGTTCAACCTCGCTGCAGCAAACAATGAAAAAAATCCTACTCGGCTGTATCGCTGACGACTTCACCGGTGCGACTGATCTCGCGAATAATTTGGTGCGTGCAGGGATGCGTGTCGTACAAACGATTGGCGTGCCCACACAACCGCTTGAAGCAGAAGTGGATGCAGTTGTTGTGTCTTTAAAAACCCGCACGATTGCAGCAGCCCAGGCTTGTGCTGAATCCTTGGCGGCACTGCACTGGTTGCAAGCGCAGGGTGCGCAGCAAATTTATTTTAAATATTGCTCAACCTTTGACTCAACGCCTCAGGGCAATATCGGGCCAGTCATCGATGCGTTGATGCGTGCCTTACAGACAGATTTCACGATTGCCACCCCTGCATTTCCAGATGCTGGGCGTACGGTTTTTAAAGGTTACTTGTTTGTGGGGGCAACCTTACTGCACGAGAGTGGGATGCAAGATCATCCTTTGACGCCCATGACCGACCCCAGTCTTGTGCGTGTTTTAGCTCCGCAAACAAGTCATCAAGTTGGTTTGATCGATTACACGGTGGTCGCGCAAGGTGAAAGTGCCATCCGCGCTCGAATCGATGCCTTACGCGCTGAAGGGGTTGCGATCGCGATCGTGGATGCGGTGAGTAATGCAGATTTGCTGCGCTTGGGTGCTGCGCTCTCTGATATGCCGTTGGTCACGGCGGGTTCGGGTGTGGCGATTGGTTTGCCAGCAAATTTTGGTATTGCACCGAATGACCGGGCTTCTGCTTTGCCCCACGTGGATGGTTTGCAGGCCATTGTGTCCGGAAGCTGTTCGCGCGCGACAAACGCTCAGGTCGCTGCTTTTATTGCCACGGGTGCACCAGCTCTGGCCATTGATCCACTGAGATTGCAACAAGGGAGCTCTGCGATTGAGCAGGTCATTGCTGAAGCACTTGTGTTTAGTCAAGCGCACTTGGCTAAAGGCCCGGTGCTGGTGTATTCAACTGCTGAGCCCGAAGCACTCAAACATATTCAAGATCAAATGGGCGTACATGTGGCGGGCCAACTGGTTGAGCAAACGCTTGCACGCATTGCCGTTGGCCTGGTCAAACAAGGTGTGGGTCAATTAATTGTTGCGGGTGGTGAGACCTCAGGTTCCGTTGTACAAGCATTAGGGATGACGCAATTACAGATTGGTGCACAGATTGATCCGGGCGTACCTTGGTGCGCGGGTAAAACCGCGGTCTCAGAGAAAACCTTGCACATCACCTTGAAGTCAGGCAACTTCGGTACGCCTGATTTTTTTAGCAAAGCATTTCACAGAATCGGCTGACCATGACCTCTGCCCAGAATCTGTCAAGCACGTTTTTACGCAATGAGATTTGTCGCGTAGGCCGCAGCCTCTTTGAACGTGGTTATGTGCATGGGTCGACGGGCAATATCAGCGTGCGCCTTTCCGCGGAGCAGGGCGGGGGTTTTTTAATCACTCCTACAGATGCTTGTCTGGGTTTTCTTGAACCTGAGGCCCTCGCTTGGGTCGATGACCAGGGCCAACAGATATCGGGTGAACGCGCCAGCAAAACCCTGACCTTGCATCGTCGAATTTACGCGTGCGTACCCACTGCGGAGTGTGTGGTGCATACCCACTCCTCGTACTTAGTTGATCTCACTTTGCGCGGGGTATGGCATCCCGACGATATCGTCCCGCCTCTGACCCCTTATTACGTCATGAAGGTGGGGCACGTGCCCTTGATCCCTTATTTTTTACCTGGCGCTGCGCAAGTCGCCGATCAACTCGAGCAACGTGTGGCGCAGTTTCAAGCGCGCGGTCTGACAATACGCGCGGTGATGTGCGATCGACTCGGTCCCCAAGTGTGGGGAACGACTCCCGCCGCGACGATGGCCACCCTCGAAGAGCTCGAAGAAACCGCGAAACTTTGGTTGCGTGGTCAGTGCAGCGCGACCCCCCTGAGCGATACTGCGATACAGGCGCTTCGTGACCAATTCAATGTCTCTTGGTAAAGTACGCCCCAGCCAGCCAAACTGATTAAAAGGTTCAATGCAACGTATGAAAATTCTCATTACAGGTGGTGCAGGTTTTTTAGGGACACTTTTGGCGCGCGCATTGTTAAAACGCGGCACCTTGCAAAATCACCCAATCACTGCGTTGACGATCACGGATTTGGCCGCGCCCAGCCAAGCTGATATTGCCAATCATCCCCTGGTGCGTATTGACACCGGTGATTTACTTAAACGCCTTGATGCTGTTTTTGAAAACGACTATGACGCGGTGTTTCATCTCTCGTCGGCAGTCTCTGGCGAGTGTGAGGCAGACTTTGATTTGGGTTTACGCTCAAACCTAGATGCGACACGCCGGATGCTAGACGCGATGCGTGCGCAACAAGCACGAACTGGGCGCACCGCTTTGTTTTTCTTCGCAAGTTCAGTGGCGGTCTTTGGGTCGGATCCCGCGATCCCGCTCGCATCCGTGGTGTGCGACACAACGCTGCCTACGCCGCAGTCAAGCTACGGTATCCACAAGTTTATTTGTGAACAAATGATTGCAGATTACACGCGTAAAGGATTTATTGACGGTCGCGTCGCGCGTCTGATGACGGTCTCGGTGCGCCCCGGCAAGCCAAATGGTGCAGCGTCAAGCTTTTTGTCTGGGATTGTGCGCGAACCTCTGGCGGGTGTGCCTTCGGTGTGTCCGGTTGAGCTGTCAACTGCAGTCGCCCTGGCGTCACCCGATACGACGATTGCCGGCATTCTGGCTGTGGTTGAGGCCACGCGTGAAGCCTTTGGCGGTCGGACTGCGTTGAATTTACCGGCCTTGACGGTCACAGTTGGTCAGATGTTAGAGGCACTTGAACAAGTGGCAGGTAAGGATGTTGCAAGCCTGGTGACTATTAAGCCTGATCCTGCAATCGAAAAAATTGTGGGTGGCTGGCCATCAAAATTTGATTGCGAGCGCACCCACCGTTTTGGACTCAAGCCTGATACGTCGTATCAGGCCATCATCGAACAATACATCCGCATGCAGCGCGGTTAAACCACGATTGGATTGGCAGAGCCGTCCATCGTGATGATCGTGCCCGTAACGTAACTGGCCCGATCAGACGCTAAGTACACAACGGTATCTGCAACCTCTTCTGGGGTTGCTAAACGACCAAGGGGTACGCGTGCTGTTGCTTGTTTTAAGGCTTCGGCTTCGCTAATTTTTTCGTGATTGGCGGTGACTTTAATGCCTTCTTTCAGGCGTTCAGTCAAGGTGGCTGCAGGGTTCACGGCATTGACTCGAATGCCCATCGGTGCGTAGGCCGCAGCTAAACCTGCACTCGCTAACATCAGCGCTGCGTTCGCGCTTCCGCCAGAGATATGTACGGTCGACGGGACCTTTCCGCCTGCACCGACAACGTTCACGATCACGCCCTTGCGACGCGCACCCATGCGCTTGATGACGGGATCCATCATGTTGACATACGTAAAGAATTTGGCGTCCATGGCGCTGCGCCAGACTTCAGGCGTTAAGTCAGGGGCAGCACGACGCGCTGCAGCACCTGCTGAGTTCACCAAGACATCAACCGGCCCTAAGGCTTTTTCTGCAGCATCGAGTGCAGCTAAGGCAGAGACGTCACTTTTTAGATCTGCCGCGAACACCGCAATGCGATTTGCGGCCGCTGGTAATTGAGCGAGTAATTCTTTTTTTGCGGCATCAAGATTGGCTTGATCGCGAGAGACCAGGCTGACTTTTGCGCCTTCTTCAAGAAAGCCTTTGGCGCAGGCCAGTCCAATTCCTTTACTGCCGCCGGTGATTAAAACGTGTTGGTTGGTTAGATGTAAGTCCATGCGTGCTCCGTTAGTCGGTTTATGGTTTGGGTTGTATGGTTTCGGGTTGTGTGCCAATGACGCCTGCGTTGAGCAGATCTTGTATTTCGTTGTCGCTGTAACCGGCAGAGTGCAAGATGTCGATCGTATCGCCGCCAATCTTGGGTGAGGCTTTACGGACACGCAAGCGTTCGCCTTGCAGCGCGATGGGAAGCAGTGCGACACGTGTGTCGATTTCGCGCCCTGCGCCTGTATTATCAGCCGCGACAGTCATAGGTGCTAAACCGCCCGTTGCTAATAAATGAGGATCATCAAAGAGATCGTGCGGTCGCGTAATAGGAGCGTAGGGCAGTGCCGTTTTTTCAAAGCGTTGACTCAATTCGGTGGCGCTGAACGGTGCAAAGCGCTTACGCAATTCGCCAGTGAGCCAGGCGCGCACGCGCACGCGATCATTGTTGCTACCTAGGCGCGGATCATTTTTTAGATCGTCAAAACCAAACTCTTCACACAAAATCGCCCATTGTGTGTCGCTGACGGCTGCCAAGAAGATCTGCTCACCGTCTTTGACGGTAAACACGTCATAGACTGCCCAGGCGCTAATCCGATTAGGCATTGGATTGGCGGGTTTTCCGGTGACTGCATACTGCAACATATGCTGAGCAACCAAAAAAACATTGTTTTCAAATAATGCGCTGGCCACCTGTTGCCCCTGGCCCGTGCGAGCGCGTTGTTGAAGCGAGGCTAAAACACCAATCGCACCAAACATGCCGCCCATGATGTCGTTGACGCTGGCGCCAGCACGAAGGGGTTGCCCTTCGGGCCCTGTCATATAAGCAAGCCCGCCCATCATCTGAACGACCTCATCAAGTGCCGTGCGATGGTCGTAGGGGCCAGGCAAAAAACCTTTGTGCGAAACGTAGATCAGCTTTGAATTCAGTTTACTGAGTGCCTCATAGCCAAAGCCTAATTTATCCATGGTGCCGGTTTTGAAGTTTTCACTAAAGACGTCGGCATCAGTCAACAGCTTTAAAACGATTTCTCGACCACGCGGATTTTTGACATCAATGGCAATACTTTTTTTATTGCGGTTGAACATCGGAAAAAATCCTGCGCCCGAACCTAGCAATTTGCGGGTATTGTCGCCGGCAAGCGGTTCAACTTTAATGACTTCGGCACCGAGGTCACCTAAAATCATGCCACAGGTCGGGCCCATCACCATGTGGGTAAACTCAATGACGCGTAGGCCTTCAAGCGGTAGCGGTGCAGACATCAGAATCCTTTGTATTCAATTCAATTCAGTCAGGCGCTTGTTATACCATTGAGGCTGCCCTTCATTCTTGT
>CALQNE010000236.1 GCA_943331855.1 Bordetella parapertussis | reverse complement strand
TGCATAAACAAGATCGCGTAATCGTCAGGCACAGCCAACAGTTCGCGTAGATCCGCTTCGGCTTCGCTGCAAATCTGGATGAACTCTTGACCGCGATGGCTCATCTCCATCACTGACATTCCACTGCCATGCCAATCGAGCATTTCCGCGGCCGCTTGCTGCAAGACCACCTCGGGCATTACCGAAGGGCCTGCTGCAAAATTCCAGGGGCGTGCCATATTAAGACTCCGAACCAGCCTCGTCAGGTGCATCTGTTGCACTTGCATCGGGTGTCGTATTGCCAAGCGATTGGTCATCACCCTCGTCATCGACATCGCTTTCAACGACACGTCTGACGCCAGACAACGTACTGCCATCATCCACGCTGATCAGAGTGACACCTTGGGTTGCACGGCCCATCTCACGAATACCCGCAACAGGCGTGCGAACCAACACGCCCCCGGTTGTGATCAGCATAATTTCATCGGTTGCATTAGCCAACACTGCGCCCACGACCTTGCCGTTACGCGCCGAGGTCTGAATCGCGATCATGCCTTTGGTGCCACGTCCGTGGCGGGTGTACTCACCGATCGGTGTGCGTTTGCCAAAACCATTTTGTGTTGCTGTCAGCACTGTTTGGGTTTCGTCGCCCGACACCAGCATCGCAATCACATTTTGACCATCTTCAAGCATCATGCCGCGCACGCCACGGGCGTTACGCCCCATGGGTCGCACATCATTTTCGTCAAAGCGAACAGCTTTACCCGAATCAGAAAACAGCATCACGTCATGTTTACCATCGGTCAGTTCGGCACCGATCAAGAAATCACCCTCATCCAAATCAACGGCAATAATGCCGGCTTTACGTGGGTTCGAGAAATCAGACAACAGCGTCTTCTTCACCGTTCCGCGCGAGGTCGCCATAAAGACTGTTTGATCTTCACTAAAGGCCTTGATCGGCAGTATGACTGTGATTTTTTCACCATCAACCAGCGGGAACATATTGACGATGGGGCGCCCGCGTGAAGTTGACGTGCCCTGTGGGACTTCCCACACTTTAAGCCAATAGACCCGGCCTCGATCAGAGAAACACAACAGGAAGTCATGTGTATTCGCTGAGAAGAGCTGGTCAATCCAGTCGTTCTCTTTAGTGGCTGCAGCACGCCTGCCACGACCACCGCGGCGTTGCGCGCGGTATTCAGACAGTGGCTGACTTTTGATATAGCCGCTATTAGACAACGTCACCACCATATCAACCGGCGTGATCAAATCTTCGGTATCAAGGTCAGTTGCATTGAGCTCGACATCAGAGCGACGCGAATCTTTGGCATTGATTGAAAATTCGGTTTTGATCGCTTGCAGTTCTTCACTAATGATGACCGTGATTCGCTCGGGACGTGCCAAAATATCCAGCAAGTCAGAGATCGTATCCATCACCCCTTTGTACTCGCTGACAATTTTGTCTTGCTCAAGGCCCGTCAAGCGCTGAAGGCGCATATTCAAAATTTCTTGCGCCTGCGTTTCGCTTAAGCGATATAAGCCGTCATTTTGCAAACCAAAGATATCGAGCAGGTTATCGGGGCGATATGCCGCACGTCCACCCACCGCTTCAGAGTCTGCGCGAGACAACATCTCACGAACGAGAGACGAATCCCACGACTGATCCATCAAGTCTTGACGCGCGACGGGCGGAGTCGGTGCCGCCTTGATAATACGGATGAACTCATCAATATTGGCAAGCGCAACGGCCAATCCCTCGAGTACGTGTCCACGCTCGCGCGCCTTGCGTAACTGAAAGACGGTTCGACGTGTCACGACTTCGCGACGATGCGACAAGAAGTATTCAACCATCTGCTTCAAGTTCAGCAGGCGTGGCTGGCCATCAACTAGCGCCACCAAGTTCATCCCAAACGTATCTTGCAGCTGGGTATGCTTGTAGAGATTGTTCAAAACGACTTCAGGCACTTCACCGCGTTTAAGTTCGATTACCAGGCGCATGCCGTCTTTATCGGACTCGTCGCGAATATCAGAAATGCCTTCGATTTTCTTTTCGTTGACGAGTTCAGCAATACGCTCTTGCAAGGTCTTTTTGTTGACTTGATAGGGCAGCGCGTCGACAACAATCGACTGGCGATTGGAGGCGAAATCTTCGAAGTGTGTTTTTGCGCGCATGATGACGCGCCCACGGCCCGTGCGATAACCTTCGCGCACGCCGACGATGCCATAAATAATGCCACCCGTCGGAAAGTCTGGTGCGGGGATGAGCTCGATCAGCTCATCAATTGTGCACTCAGGATTGCGCAAGCAATATAGGCAGCCATCGACAACTTCAGCCAGATTATGTGGCGGAATATTGGTGGCCATGCCCACCGCGATTCCTGAACTCCCGTTTACGAGTAGATTCGGCAAGCGGGACGGCAAGAGCAAAGGCTCGTTTTCGCTACCATCGTAGTTCGGTCCAAAATCAACCGTTTCTTGATCGATATCTGCCAAGAGCTCGTGGGCAATCTTTGACAAACGGATTTCGGTGTAACGCATCGCCGCCGCGTTATCGCCATCGATCGAGCCAAAGTTACCTTGACCATCAACCAACATATAGCGCAGCGAGAAATCTTGCGCCATACGCACAATCGTGTCGTAGACCGCCTGATCCCCGTGAGGATGGTACTTACCGATCACATCGCCCACGATACGCGCTGACTTCTTATATGCTCGATTCCAGTCATTGTTCAATTCGTGCATTGCGAACAAAACACGGCGATGAACGGGCTTGAGACCATCCCGGACATCCGGGAGGGCGCGCCCAACGATCACGCTCATTGCGTAATCGAGATAACTGCGGCGCATTTCTTCTTCCAGTGAAATCGGAAGCGTTTCCTTGGCGAAGGAATCCATAGGCTGACGGTTGGTAGACAAAGGGTGGGTTAAAACCCGAATTCGGGGCGCAAAGTAAAGATAAAGGTCAACCTTGGATTCTACACCGCCTGCCCCCTGTATGATGGCTTTACACCAATCGTCTCAAACGGGCCTAGCAAGCCCAGAGAAATGGCTTTTTGATCAAAAAACCACGCTTGTTGCCAAAAACCAACAAGAATTCCTGAAGAACCGTAGAAATCCGACTATGAAAGCGATTCGAATTCAAGAAGTTCCACAAAAGTTCAACAAATAGCTTAAGATTCAACACAGCACGCAAAAAATCAGGCTGGAAATGTTTTGTAGGTCAAACATTGTCGTACTGACTTGGTTTTTTGATGTAATTATTTGCGGCGGGGGTTCGCTGCGAGTCACTTATCCAGCTACAAGCTCATCGAGGAGAATTATGAACAAGACCTCTAAAATCGCTCTGGCACTTGCCTTTGCAGCTATCACCGCCTCAGGCGTTGCTTCCGCACAAGCGGTTGACAACTGGCGCAATGGCACCAACGAACTAACATGGAAGAACGGTACAAACGAACTTTGCTGGCAGAATAACTTCTGGACCCCAGCAACTGCTTCTGCTGACTGCGGTAAGCCAAAAGCCAATCCAATGGCAGACAAAGTTTCGATCAAAGCCGAAGCATTGTTTGACTTTGACAAGGCAATTGTCAAACCTGAAGGCAAAAAACTGCTCGACCAAGTCGTCGCTCAGCAAAAAGCTATCAAACTTGAAACCATCATCGCAATCGGCCACACTGATTCGATCGGTTCAGATGCATACAACCAAGGCTTGTCAGAGCGTCGCGCTGCTGCCGTTAAAGCTTACTTGGTTACCCAAGGCATCGATGCAAACCGCATCACTGCTTCAGGTAAAGGTAAATCACAACCGATTGCTGACAACAAAACAGCAGCTGGTCGTGCCAAGAACCGCCGCGTAGACGTCGAAATCATCGGTAGCAAGGGTTAATCTCCCTACCTTTGGCTGAGTAGCACCGCCTTGTGCGGTGTACTTTGACTAAAAAGGCCTCGCTTGCGGGGCCTTTTTTTATGCGTCTCTTAGCCTAGGCGCTTTCATTACGAAACGGATTGTCCATGACAAGCAATACCCCTCCCTCAAGTAACGTCGATCAAGCCGAACTCGACAAATTCAGCGCACTCGCCTCGCGCTGGTGGGATCCCAATAGCGAGTTCAAACCCTTACATGCCATTAACCCCTTACGACTGAACTGGATCAAAGGGCTCGTGGGTGGTCTGCAAGGCAAAAAAGTGCTCGATGTTGGCTGTGGTGGGGGGATTTTGGCTGAAAGCATGGCACTCGCTGGCGCTGAAGTCACTGGCATTGATTTAGCCGATAAGTCGCTAAAGGTTGCGCAGCTGCACGGCCTTGAGTCAGGTGTGCCTGTGACCTATCGCAATATTAGTGCCGAAGATTTAGCCGCCGAACAGCCCGCCCAGTTTGATATCGTCACCTGCATGGAAATGCTTGAGCATGTACCGGACCCGGGTTCAATCGTGCACGCCTGCTCAACGCTGGTTAAACCTGGTGGTTGGGTCATTTTTTCAACGATTAATCGTAATCCAAAGTCGTTTCTGTTTGCCATTGTGGGCGCCGAATACGTGTTGCGTATTTTGCCGCGTGGCACCCATAGCTGGCGCAGTTTTGTGCGGCCCAGTGAACTCGCAGCAGCCGCACGCGCTGCCGGACTCACCACGCATCAACTGCTAGGGATGGGCTATAACCCCTTCACTGAGCACTACTCGCTCAACCAAGATACCAGTGTCAACTATCTGATGGCGACTTACAAATGACTGCTTTGATTTTGTTTGATTTTGACGGCACGTTGGCCGATACTGCACCCGATTTGGGCGCTGCTGCGAATCGTCAGCGCGTTCGTGCGGGACTTGAGCCGCTGCCACTCGAGGTGTTACGCCCCTACTCCTCGGCCGGTGCACGCGGACTCTTGCGCTGCGCCTTGAATTTAATGCCAACAGACGAAGGCTATGAGGCACATCGCGTGCAATTCTTAAAAGACTACGAAGCGGCCATGACCGTTGATACTTGCCTCTTTGATGGAGTGCCTGAGTTGTTAGCGCAGATTAAAAGCAACGGAATGTCTTGGGGTATTGTCACGAACAAAGCAACGTATCTGGCACAGCCAATCGTGAGTGCCTTAGGGTTAGATCAAGACTGTGCCGTACTGGTCTGCGGCGACACCACGGCCCACTCCAAGCCCCACCCGCTTCCACTGCTGCATGCTGCGCAGCAAGCCGGCTATCGCACCGAACGCTGCCTGTATGTTGGCGATGATCTACGCGATATTCAAGCCGCGCGTGCGGCCGGTATGCCTTCGATTGCAGCGGCCTATGGCTACTGTGGGCCTGAACACCCACCTGAAACTTGGCAAGCAGATCATTGCGTGCAATCCGCCAGAGAGATGTGGCCGGCTATTAAGCAATTAATGGGCTAGCTAGCGGCTTAAGATCAAGAAGATTTACAACATATAACAAACGCTGAACTCTTTTACATGTTTGTTGTCTGACTAAGTAGATTGTTCGTCTACAATCGTCTTACTGGGGCCGATCCGGATTCGACGTGGGTCGCGAAACAGTGCAGGGCATGCCGAGCCCCAGTTCGCTCGTAAATCCACTGGAAACACTATAAACGCCAACGACGAGCGTTTCGCTCTGGCCGCTTAAGCGGTAGAGCCGCTGCACTG
>CALQNE010000235.1 GCA_943331855.1 Bordetella parapertussis | reverse complement strand
GCGCCAGCCACAAGCGGAGTACCAACCTTAAGTTGGTCGCCTTCGCCTACGGATAACACCTGATCCAGCGTGATTTCTTGCCCAATGTCTGCCGGTATCTGTTCTATTTTAAGTTTTTCACCAGAAGCAATGCGATACTGCTTGCCTCCAGTTTTTATGACCGCGTACATGGGTTAACCTCGTGTTTTAGTGCAATTGGAATCTCGGCTAAAGTAGCCGAGCCCGAAATAATAGCCCGTAACCACTTGAAAGTCAAAAGAAAGTCCTGTGCAAAAGATCTCTGACCTGCTCGTCCCCGTTGCCCGGGATATGGATGCCGTTGATGCCGTGATCCGGTCTCGGCTTGATTCGGACGTGGTTTTAATCCGAACAATCGGTGATTACATCATCGGGGCCGGGGGTAAACGTATGCGCCCGGCTATGTTGCTGCTGGTGGCGCAGGCGCTTGGTTACAAGGGGGGGCATCACCATCTGATGGCAGCGGTGGTCGAATTTATCCATACGGCTACCCTTTTACATGACGATGTGGTCGATGAATCGGCCCTCAGACGCGGTCGCAGCACGGCCAATGCGGTTTTTGGTAATGCCGCCAGCGTTTTAGTGGGTGATTATCTGTACTCGCGCGCTTTTGAGATGATGGTTGACGTCAACAGCATGCCCATTATGAAAATTATGTCTGGCGCCACCACCGTAATCGCTGAGGGCGAGGTGTTGCAGTTGCTCAATGTGCACGATCCCGATGTCTCTGAAGCGCGTTATTTACAGGTGGTTCGGTTTAAAACGGCCAAGCTTTTTGAGGCCGCCGCCGAAGCGGGGGCAGTCCTGGCTGGGGCAAACGCGATCCAGCGCGAGGCTGCCGCTGCCTACGGACGACACATTGGCACAGCTTTTCAGCTCGTTGATGATGTACTAGATTATAGCGGCGATGTGAATGCACTTGGCAAAAACGTGGGTGATGATTTGCGCGAAGGCAAGCCGACTCTCCCACTTATCCGAGTCCTTGAAGTGGGCACTGACTTACAGAAACAGCTGGTACGACAGGCGATTGAGCACGGCGAGGCTGATTTTGATGCGGTCGCGCAAGCGATACATGACACCGGCGCCCTTGAACATGCACAGCAGTGTGCCGTGGCCGAGGCTGACATGGCCTGCGAAGCGCTCAAGGCGTTTCCGGTGTCAGCCGCGCGCGATGCATTACTTAGCTTTTGCGCCTTCGCGGTTGGTCGCGATCGCTGAGATTACGCGGATGCGCTTAGAAACTGCGCATGTATCTAAACGCGAGCACACGGGTTTGCTCGAACCCGTTGACCGTTTCCATGTCTCGACCGTACTGCAATGAAAACCTGCCGACGTCGGTATAGGCATGAAGACCTAAAAGGAATCTCTGCGTCTTGATTTCATTATTTTGAGAGATGCCGTTTGTAGTGGTGCCCCCGCCGCTGACATAAAAATAGCTCGCACCGGCAGTAAAGGTTTCGTTGATTTTATAAACGGGACCGAGTTGAAGCGTGGATAAGGGCCGCTGGTTGAGCGTGACATTTGTCGCCGAAGTACACGCTGTCGCACAGCTATTGTTTGCACCGAACCAACGGGTGTCAAAGGCGATCATCCCATCTAAGTTGCCGACGATGGGTGTCTGAAAGCCCGCTTGCAAATCGACGCGGTATCGGTTTTCGCCGACGTTGAACATCTGGTTACTTGCATACTTGCCGGCTGGGATCGTTAAGTAACCCGCCAGACCAAAGTAAGTTCGAGTGCTTCGATTTGCATAAGGCCAAATAACAGTCGCGAGGTTGACATCAGCGACGCCTGTTGCACCACTGAGGCCGGACAGAGAGCCGCCGAGTTTCAGATCGCTGTAGGGCAACTGAACAAATGAGACCGCAGGCATGCCGAGCAGCGAATAGCTTCTGGCTAAGCGCAGAATCGCACTATTATTTTCGATGACTGGATTTTGTAGTGCGGGGCCAGAGACGGCAGAGCCATCGCGATAGAACGTGCGATTCTCCGTGCCGTAGTATGAAAGCATGGCGAACGTTTTGTCTGGTGCAGGTGCGACGATATCGTTGGGCTGAAGATCAATCGCTTGGGTAAGCGTAGGGATCAAAAGTAGAAGACCGACTATTGTTTGGGCAATCAGGTACATGGCTAATGGATTTGTTAGAAAAATTAACTTTATATGTCAATATTATCTGACTATATATGACAGTCATAACAATAAAAAACTCTAATATAAATACTTATATATGAGTCAGTTAATCCCTCGTTTTCCAATTGGTTGTGAGCATTCGATCTTCACCACCACGCAAATAATTTGCTAGAATTTTTACCAAGCACGCACCCGTCGGGGCGTAGCTCAGCCCGGTAGAGTACTGCGTTCGGGACGCAGGAGTCGGAGGTTCGAATCCTCTCGCCCCGACCATCTTACAAGTAGTCAAATCGTCGATTACCTTATTACAATAGATTGACCGTATTCGCTTATCGGCGTTAACTTTCTGTTCAAAGGGTACAAGATTAATCTGCCTGTCTTAAGCAACGCCCTTCTTCAGGGTGCATCACGCTTTCTGAGAGGCTGGATGCCTTTTGTCGCCTTAACACTTGGGCTGACCTTTTTGGTGGTGTTTCAGGGTTGGCGCTCTTACCAAGCAGAAACCGAGTACGTTGAGCGCCACGCCGAAAGCCTCAACTATGTATTGGCCCAAGAACTGCTAAAAACATTCGATGGTATAGATCGATCGATTAAATTTTTGGCGAGTCAAATCAAGCCTGAGTCTTTGGAGCCGGGCGCGAATCCACGGGATGAAGCTGAAGTCGTTGACTTGCTGAAGTACCAAGTCAAATTGAACCCTCTGATTGGTTCTATCCGTATCTTTGATTCGAATGGCATGCCCCGCTACGGCTTGACACCGGCTGCTGTCGGCGTGACGATTGCTGATCGAGAGTATTTTCAACAGTCCAAACAGTATCCCGAAGCTGTTCATTACTCGACATTAACCGTGGCGGCTCGCTATTCGCCGTTTGTCGCGCTGCCAATTGCCAAAGCGATCCTCTCTAGAGAGGGTAAATTCATGGGTAGCATTGTCATCTTAATCCCCGTGGCTTCCCTGCAATCTGAGTTCAAAAAAATTGCTCCTGGGCCTAACGCAGCCATCGCTATTCGAACGATTGACGATGGCACGTTGATCTATCGTTTCCCAGAGATTCCTGGTCCACTTAACTCAAAGGTTCGGAACAGCCCGACGCACATAGCCGTTAATCAGCGCGAGTCAGGCACGATCCTTTCAAGGGCGATGACCGATGGTCTCACGCGCATCTTTGCTTTTCAACGATTGAGCCCATACCCGTACTACATCAACATAGGAATTGCCCAACAGGACTATTTGGTCAGATGGCGAAGTAGTATGACTTTCACCGCCCTGGGGGCACTTCTTTTAGATTTATTGATTGGTTTTTTCTTCTTTCGGCAGAGGCGCGCCTACGCACTGCTAGACCAAAGTCACCAAGAAACAATTGCTGAGCGTAATCGCTATCAAATCCTGATGGAGTCATCGCTAGACGGTATTCACATTCTTCGGTTGGATGGGACTGTTTACGATGCGAATACGGCGTTCTGTGATCAACTCGGATACACGCGCGAAGAAGTATTAACGTTCGGCATAACGCAATGGAATGCGCAACTCTCGGCCCAACAAGTGCAAAGCCTGTTAGATGATTTTTCTGAAGATCGCTGGACGCGACAGATTGAAACCGTTTATCGAAAAAAAGATGGAAGCTTGATGGACGTGGATGTATCAATTTCACCCGTGACAATCGCTGGTCAAATCTATATTTACGCGGCGTCTAGGGATATAACTGAGCGAAAACAGATCGACGTTGAGCTCAGGCGTTCGAAAGACGAGGCGTTGCGAGCACTCAAGGCTAAGTCAGAGTTTTTGGGCATGATGTCGCATGAGCTGCGTACGCCGTTGAACGCGATCATTGGGTTTTCGGAATTATTGCAACGCAAGACCTTCGGCGCGTTGAATGACAAGCAAAGTGAATACGTCGGTGATATCCAGGGATCAGGCCAGCATCTGTTAACGCTTATTAATCGCATACTGGATTTGGTCGAGATAGAAGCTGGCAGAGTCGAATTAAGTCACGCACCGTTTAAGCTTAACGACGTATTGTTAGCGTTGACGGACGCTTTTCAATTGGTGGCAGAGCAAAAGGGGCTCGAGTTGGTGTTCACCGTGGCCCAGGATATTCCTCAACATCTTTTGGGCGCTGGCCGAAGTCTGCAGCAGATTTTGAATAACTTAGTTGATAATGCCATTAAATTCTCTACTCAGGGAAAAGTTGAGGTGCAGGTACGCTTGGCGAATCAAACTATGTCGCATGCGATTTTGACTTTTAGCGTGAAAGATAACGGGATTGGCTTTGATGCCGCGGCATCGTCAAAAATAGCGGAATCTTTTACGCAAGCGGATACATCGATGACCCGTAGATTTGGAGGTATTGGCTTAGGGTTGGCCGTCACGAATGACCTGTTGGCGCTTATGGGCAGCGATCTTAAAATCGAGAGCCAACCCGGGCAAGGCTCGACTTTTAGTTTTACCGTAGAGTTTGCACTCAATTTGAATTAATGCCGGGTGACAGTTTTCACGATGTTCGAATATCTCTAAGCTTAAAAAATTTAATGTCACGCCCGCCAAAAATCCCTTCGCGTAATAAGCCTATTGCAGCTCCGGCTAAAGGCCAGTCTGGCCAAGCGGCCATCGTCGCGCTTCTTCAGCGAGCTTTAGCCTTACACCAGCAGGGGAAATTTGCCCAAGGACAGGCGCTGTACGAGCAAGTGCTAGCCAAAGATCCGAAGAACTTCGATGCACTGCATTTGCTTGGGGTGCTTGCATTGCAAACTCAAAATCCAGTGGCGGCTGCAGATTTGATTGGTCGGGCGATCAACATTAATCCCAACAACGCAGCGGCCTATTCAAACCGTGGTAACGCGCTCAAGACGCTGAAGCTGCTGGATGAGGCGATTGCTAGCTATGAGACGGCAATCAAACTTAAACCGGATTATGCCGAAGCACACTCGAATCGAGGCAATGCGCTGTTAGACCTCAAGCGCTTAGACGAAGCGATTGTTAGTTACGATCGGGCGATCAAGATCAAGCCGGATTACGCCGAAGCGTACTCAAATCGTGGCACTGCTTTTTTAGAGCTCAATTTGTATGAAGAGGCGATTGCCAGTTACGATCAGGCGATCAAGCTCAAACCTGATCATGCCGAGGCGTATTACAACCGCGGCGTAACGCTCTTCGAACTTCGCCGCTTAGAGCAAGCGGTTGCCAGCTACGACCTCGCAATCACCGCCAGACCAAATTACGCTGAGGCCTATTGCAATCGCGGCAATGCGCTCAAAGAACTTGAACAAACCGAACAAGCGGTCGCAAGTTACGATCAAGCACTGAGGATCCGGCCAGACTATGCACAGGCATACTCAAATCGTGGCAATGCACTGAAGGAACTGAAACGGTTGGATGACGCGATTGCAGACTACGACAAGGCGATTAGTGTCGAGCCTGATTATGCTGATGCTCATTACAACCGCGGTGTGGCCTTGGTAGAGCTTAGCCAATTAGATCAAGCAGTCGAGAGCTATGAGCAGGCAATTCGATTTAAGCCAGACTACGTT
>CALQNE010000234.1 GCA_943331855.1 Bordetella parapertussis | reverse complement strand
ATTAGCACTTCGACTTTGCCGCCCGTGGCTTTGTGGCCGAAGAGGCGAGCTTTGATCACGCGGGTGTCGTTGAATATTAATAGATCGTTGGGCCGTAACAAGCCGAGCAGATCGGTAAATATTTTGTCATGCAGTTGACCGGCTCGATCTACGTGCAGCAATCGGCTGGCCGTGCGTGTGGGTGCAGGGGTTTGTGCGATGAGCTCGGTCGGCAACGCGTAGTCAAAATCAGCAACGTTTAGTGGGACGGTCACGTTAATTCGGTTTGGTGGAAAGTAGTTGGTTTGTACTCAGGCTGTTTTTTTTCAGCACAAGCAAGGCAAGACCGCGCATTTTAAGCCTGTTGGGGTACTTTTTTTGTATGCTGTGGGTTGGTATCAAGAAACAGGCGATAGTCATGACGGGTTTTCAGGCAGGCATACGTGTTCATTTAGCACTTCGGTGGAAGAAAGCGGTCGTTTTGCTCAGACGGGTGGGGTACTTAGTGGGCTTGGGCTGTTGCGCCGCGCTGGGCTCTACCAACGTCTGTGCGCAAACAGCGTTACCACCTGACCTTGCGCGTGCCTGGGCGCAGACAAAACTGCCTGAGTCCTCGTTATCTGTCCTGGTGCAAGAAATTGGCGGACCTCAATTGTTTGCAGTGGCGCCAGAATTGCCGCGTAACCCAGCCTCTGTCATGAAACTGGTGACCACCTATGCCGCAGTTTCGCGTCTGGGGCCAAACTATACATGGCGCACGGATCTCTTAATCGGTCCCGATGCTACGGCCTCAGAGCAGGGCGTACTAAACGGCCCACTATACCTACGGGCGGGCGGTGACCCCACCTTTTTGCTGCAAGATCTTTGGCGCTTGCTGCGGGATTTACGTTTGCGCGGCGTGCGTGAGATTCCAGGCATCGTCATTGATCGGTCAGTTTTTGGTGAGGTGACGATTGATCCAGGTGCCTTCGATGGCTCAGCATACAGCCCGTATAACGCGAGTCCAGACGCTTTTATGGTGGGCTTTGGCGCGGTACGTCTGGTGTTCTCGCCAGACCCTGGCACGCGCACGTGGAAGTCGTTTGTGGATCCACCGATGGAGGGCGTGCAAATTGAGGGTAATGTGCAATGGGTGGACGGCGTGTGCCCTGGCTCGCCCAATATCAGCACAGATATCATCATGACCGAGGGTGCGGTGAAGTTTCGTGTGTCGGGAAAGGCCTTTGGATCGTGTGGCGAGTTTGACGTGTTTCGTCTCGCTTTCTCGCAGCAAGAGTATGGCGCTCGCGTCTTGCGCTCACTTTGGCAAGAGCTCGGCGGTGTGATCACTGGTCCCATTCGCAGTGGCACGATTCCGGCCTCATCGGTCATTGTGGCTTCGCACCAGTCGCCACCGCTGTCCGAAGCGATACGTTTAATTAATAAGCACAGTAATAACGTGATGACGCGCGTGTTGCTGCTGACGATTGGTGCTGAAGCGGGTCGTCGGCCGGCCACCGTCGATGGCAGTGTTCAAGTTGCCCGAGAGATTTTGGCACGTCAAGGTTTACCGATGCAGGGGATGGTACTGGACAACGGTTCTGGCTTGTCACGTAACGGTGTCGTGTCGGCTGCGAGTTTGGCCCAGATGCTGCAAAAGGCGTGGGCCTCACCCGTCATGCCTGAATATGTCGCATCGCTTTCGATTCTTGGCTCTGATGGCACCACGCGTAACCGACTGCGTGATCCATCAACCAAGTCGATGGCGCATTTAAAAACGGGTGCATTGCGTGATGTGCGTTCAGTGGCGGGCTATGTTTGGGGCGCCAGTGGCAAACGTTATGTGGTGGTGAGTATGGTGAATCATGAGCGCGCGCATGAGGCGCGGTCCTTTGAAAACGCATTGATCGCTTGGTTGACTGCGCGATGAAGCGCAAGCGGCTCGGCCGCTTTTGCGTGGGTCTATTCTTTGCGACTGGGTTCGGGTTGTGTGCGACAGTGCATGCTGAGATTTGTGACGCTAAATTTTTTCATAACGGTGGTGTGATTGAAATTGGCAGTTCAGGCATGCTGACCGTGTCGGCCAAACTGACCTTCAGTCAGGTGAAAAAAACTTCGACGACGGTTTGCCAGGCGCAGGTCAAGGGTTTTGCTAAATATGCGTTCGTCAGTTTTTTAAGTGGATCGAACGATATCGATCATTCAATCGTGGTGAACGGTCGCAACACGAGCGTGTCCAACGCTCGTCCCGGCAAGGCCGCCGACTCGGCGACCTTTGATGCCCAGTTATTGGGTTTGTTTGGTTTCGGCGCTCCGATTCAAGCGGCAGGGCAAAAGTTTCCGGCACAGTCCTATAGTTTGATGGCGGGTGATCCGAAGCGTGGGGCCACCACGCCCATTGGGATACAAATGGGTGAAAAAACCGTTGGTACACAACAAACCATTCAGACTGCTGCGGGTAAGTTATCTTGCTGGCCTGTGCGGTACTCCCGTCATACAGAGGCGACGACAGCCTTCGTGCAAGGCATGCAATTGCCGATCCCTTCGATACCATCTCAGGTGACAGACTGGTTTTGTCCCGCCACGAATTTGGTAATGAAGCAAGAGATCGAGCATTCGGGGCAGCGCTCGGTGATCGAAGTGAAGGTATTGCGTTAGGGTTGTTTGATCAATTGAACTGAAGGATACCAATGTTTAAACGTTTGCTATTTACTTTCACATTGGGCTTGCTTGCTTTTAGTCACGTCCACGGGCAAACGTTTCCAACCAAGCCGATCGAGTTGATTGTGCCGATTGCTGCCGGCGGCGGCATGGATATACAGACTCGATTATTAGCCGATCTTGTTAAAGGTGACTTGAATCAAACTTTAACAGTGGTCAATAAGCCTGGCGCGGGCGGCACGATTGGTATTGGTCAGTTGGTTAAGGCGCGACCAGACGGTTATACGCTAGCCGCAGTTTGGAATGGCCCCTTGACGGCAAGCCCGCATAACCAGCCTGTGACCTATCAACTGGATGACTACATTCCTGTGATTCAGTTTTCGAAGGCACCTTTCGTATTGTGTGTACGACCGGAGTTTGAAGCGAACACTGGTGCAGATTTCATCGCTCAGTTAAAAAGTGCTCCGAACCGCTATAGCTATGGAACGGAAGGATTGGGGGGGTCTTTGCACCTGGGACTTGAACGCATTTTTAAAGTTCTGGGTGTTCGGGTGCAAGCTGTGCCCTTTAGCGGCGCGACTGTGACTGTGAGCAATTTTTTAGGTGGACACATTTCAATTTATGCCGGCGGTATTGCGAGCATTTTGCCGCATATGAAAGCGGGTCGTGCCAAATGTTTATTGTTGACATCGGCGTCTAACAATCCAGTCTTTCCACAGGCGACCGGCCTAGAGGGTTTGGGAATGGCAGCCTATGAAATGTTGACCTGGCGGGTGCTTGTTGCGCCCAAGGGAACGTCAACCGACGTCATTAAAAGACTCGAGCAGGCATTTCTTCGTGCGGTGACTGACCGACGTTTCACCGACTATCTAAAAGAGCAAGGCGAGACCTCAGCGATGCTCACTGGGGAGGCGCTTCGGCAATACATTGATCAAGAATATGCCGTGCTCGGAGAAGTGCAAAAAGAGCTCAGTGCAGATGCTCGCCCGCAATAGTGCGTCCTTAACCCGCTTGCCGCGCCCTGATCGCGTTACGCCGAGGCGCGTTAAGGTTGTGGACCGTCGTAGCCTTCGATAATAATCAAGTCGAGTTTTGCAGCCGGTAGGCGCAGTTGGACGGCCGTCTGATATTCGGGCGAGTGATAACAATCTAGCGCGGCTTGATACGAAGCAAATTCAATCAGAACGTTTCGACTGCAGCTTGAGCCTTCGGGTGCTTCGAACTGACCGCCCCGCACTAAAAAACGCCCGCCGTATTTTTTTAAGGGTACTGCGTTTGCAGCAACGTACGCTTTATATTGCTCGAGGTCATAGACTTCGCCGCGTGCGATTCAATATCCTTTTGCCATGTGATTGCCTCTTGATAAACTGCCGAAGTGAATTACGCCTAGATTGATGGATACACTTAGGCTCGTAGTACTTTTGACAAAATGGATACGCTGGGAAGTTCGCCGACAGCTTTGACAGCTGTAAGTAAAATATTTTTTTCTGCGATCGCGAGCGTGGCTAAGTCGCCATCGCCAAAATAAGTCAGGGCTTTGAGACTTTCGCTCGGTTGAAATGCAAGTCCAAATACTGCCCGAGCCGATGAAAGCCCTTTGGCCAGCGAGACTCCGTCTTGAATCATTGCGGCAATATCTTTGTAGTCTTTTGCTTCGGCTCTTTGCAAAATAACTTTCAATTTTGTGGCCATCAAGTCATCAGCCGAAGCTACTTGCATGATGCCATCGACGGTTAAATCAGGCGTTGCGATTCGCCCAAATCCGATTTCACCAAAGAATGAAACTTTGACTCCGGCACGATCCGTATCGATGTACGGAACCAGAAGCGTCAGTGCGTTGCGCTCATCTTGTAGGACAAGGGATTGTGAAAAAAATGAAAATGCTTGACTCAGAATATTTCGGTCTAGTGATTTTTCTGTAAAGAAATCGAAATCAATTGACGGTCGATGACCAAGACGTAAGGCGAGTGCAGTACCGCAGTACAAAACAAAACCCAAATTAAGCGCTGGTCGTAACTCGGGCCAAAGTCGTCGCTGGGCAGGAGGTAAGATTTCGAAGCGAGGCGTCAGCAAGCTCATTGTGCGAAATGTCTGGCCGGTAGGTCAGGCACGTGGCCAAGTTCAGCGAGCCCTAGGCGGTAATGCCAGTAATGCCAAGATTTTGGATTGAATTGACCCGCCTGCGCATGTGCAAGTACATCACGCAAAAAGGGGTCGCCTAATTGCTTGGCCACAATCTGAACATCAAAATAATCCCCGATATTCATGACTTGAGCGACGACGCGCTCAGGGGTGTTGACGGCTTCGTTTGGAGGAAGCCACCAAATGTATTTGCTCGCCATTTCTAGCAGTAAGGAAAGATCCGCAGCAATCATTTTGAAGGAGACTGACCGAAGATAAACAAAGCTCATTTTAACTCAAAGCCCCCGCCAATCCAGACTGACTAAAGCCCCAGCTCGCCCCAAATCGCATCCACGCGCGCCTTGGTTGCCGCATCCATCGTAATTGGCGTTCCCCATTCGCGTTGCGTTTCACCTGGCCATTTGTTGGTGGCGTCGAGCCCCATTTTTCCACCGAGCCCCGACACAGGGGAGGCAAAATCCAGATAATCGATTGGGGTGTTTTCAACGAGCAGCGTGTCGCGAACGGGGTCCATGCGTGTGGTCATGGCCCAGACGACTTCTTTCCAGTCGCGTGGGTTGATGTCTTGGTCGACGACCACGATAAATTTTGTGTACATAAATTGCCGCAAAATACTCCACAAACCAAACATCACGCGCTTGGCGTGGCCCGGATATTGTTTGCGAATCGACACGACAGCTAAGCGATAGCTGCAGCCTTCGGGTGGTAAATAAAAATCGACAATCTCTGGCAACTGACGGCGCAGAATTGGCACGAACACTTCGTTGAGTGCCACACCCAGTACGGCAGGTTCATCGGGCGGCTTGCCGGGATAGGTGGTGTGATAAATCGGATTGCGGCGCATCGTGATGCGATCAACCGTAAAGACCGGAAACCAGTCTTGCTCGTTGTAGTAACCGGTGTGATCGCCATATGGGCCT
>CALQNE010000233.1 GCA_943331855.1 Bordetella parapertussis | reverse complement strand
GCCAATGACATCTTTTTCATCAGCGAAAACAGAGTTAGAAAAAACCAATGCAAGGATGACATAAAGGCATGACTGAATCTTCATCGAAATGACATCCTCAAACAACAATAATTAATGGGCTTGGGCAGGCAAAGCGCCGCTGACTAAAGAAAGAATACGCCCATAACATGGTCAAAGCAATGCCAATCGTACACATTGAGTACGGAAAAGATTGCTCAGGATCAATACAATCGCCCGGGACAATTGGACGATTTAAACAATCAGGAGTACCGCGCCGAGGCGATCCTTAATTTATAAGACGACAATGACTCTCAGAAGCTTAAAGTCATCATCCATAAAATGAATGTCAGTAGGTGCCCCATCGAAAACTGCTGTGCTCATTTCTTTAGCCATTTGCTTGGCAGTTTTGATCGCATCAGGATCGGTGTCTATGCCTTTCTTGACATTGAATTTGAACTCGTAGGTGTTGCCAGTTCGATCGAGTTGACAGGCCATATCTTTATCGCCAACAGTAAACTCTTCGGCAATCAGATAATTCAGCAATTTGGTAGCTGTCGCCCGAGTAACGTTGTCTGTGTAATACACATCTAGGCGGTTTTTGGAGACTTTTGGCAAGGTTTGGGCGTATCCGAGGTTCAAAAGTAGGCTAGAGAAAAGCGCAAAAATGAACAAAAATTTAAATGCCTTGACTTGATTCATAGCGGATGTCGCCTCAATGTTGCAGTTGAGATGTATGTAACGCTTACTTAAGTTTCATCGCCGAACAATAGTACATAAACCATCAATCTGGCAAGCTAGCTGAGCTACTGGCATTGCAGAATTTGAATTGCTACCGGTTGCCTGGAGGCTATTTTCATGAATCGTAATTTGAATCGCAGGATGTTGCCAATTGAGAAAGGTAGAGTAATTTCTGTTCCATGTTGGTGTCGGATTCGACAATCAGTAAATCGACTTTTTACGCAGCCTCAATTTTTTCGCCATTCGAGTATTTGCCATGAAAACGAAACCATTCTTCGGCTGACTGGGCATCGCTAGTTTTGTGTTGACAGGTACACCGCTGACCTTAGGTAATGCTTCAGCCACCTGCGCATTTTGTATCGGGGCTGAACGCATCACAATGAGTAAACCTGCGAGTTTTCATTTTTAAACGCGCTGTTAGCCATAACCGAAAAACTAAATCAATCTTGGCCTATCGTTACTCTGATTTAAGACCCGCAAAATATCGATTTGGTTTTGTGTTTCTTGCAGAAAAGATTACAGCGGGCTTGTGGCTATTGGCGTGCGATCAGCGGCAACGTGTAATTTAGGCTTTTCAATTTCACGCCCTTTGGGTAAAGTAGCCATTGCAATTTTGATGATCTATTTTGGTCGCGACAATATAAAAGCGGGAGACAAGCATGGCAATAGTAAATCTCAGTGTAAATGGCAAATCGCACAAAGTCGAAGTCGACGACGACACCCCTTTGCTCTATGCGCTACGCGACCACCTCGAAATTAACGGACCCAAGTTTGGTTGCGGTTTAGGGCAATGTGGTGCCTGCACGGTTGTCGTAGATGGTCAGGCAATACGTTCCTGCGTGACGCCCACAACTGCGATGCAGGGTAAAAGCGTCACGACGCTTGAAGGTTTGGGAAGTTCAGCAAAGCCTGGCAAACTGCAGCAGGCCTTCATCGATGAACAAGCCGTGCAGTGTGGCTATTGCATCAATGGCATGATCATGACGGCCAGCGCCTTTCTCGCCAATAATAAAAACCCAACAGACGCGCAAATTAACGAAGCGCTCGCAGGGAATCTATGCCGTTGTGGCACTCACCAGCGGATTGTGGCGGCGGTCAAGCGCTACCTAGCTGCTGCCTGAACCGACCCACAACCTATTCATTCACAGGTGAACTCATGAACGCATTCACACGACGCGAATTTTTGAAAGCCAGCGGTGCTGGTATGTTGGTAGTTAGTTTTTCGATGGGTGCCAAGTCGGCTGCCGCAAATTACGGCCTACTGCCCCCTAAGAGTGTTGCTAAAGACGTGCTCGATTCATGGTTATCGATTAGCGGCGATGGCAAGGTCACAGTCTTTGTTGGCAAGGTTGACCTTGGCACTGGCACCAAGACTGCGCTCTCGCAAATTGCCGCCGAAGAGTTATCGGTTCCGTTTGAGAAAATTTCTATGATCATGGGCGATACTGCCACGACGCCTGATCAGTGGTTAACCGGTGGTGCGATTACGCTTTCTCAAGGTGGCTCTGAGTTACGAATCGCGGCAGCAAATGCTCGCATTGCGCTGTTGACGCGGGCGTCTGAAAAACTGAACGTGCCAGTTTCTGAACTCAGTGTGAAAGATGGCGTGATCACTGCGGCCTCTAAGCCAGGCCAAAGCCTCTCTTACGGAGACGTGATTGGCGAAGGCTTTAAGCTTAAAGTAGACCCCAAGGCACCTGTTAAATCGCACAAAGAATATACGCTGGTCGGCAAATCAATTCAGCGTGTAGATATCCCCGATAAGGTCTCTGGCGAACATATGTTTGTGCATGATTTTCGCTTGCCTGGCATGCTCCATGCCCGAGTGATTCGTTCACTGACAATGGGCGCAAACCTTGTGAGCTTTGACGACTCAGAGGCAAAAAAACTCAAGGGCTATGTACAAACAGTTCGCAAGGACAACTTCTTGGCGGTCGTCTGCAAAGACGAATGGTCTGCAGTGAAAGCCGCGAATGCCGTGAAGGCGACTTGGTCTGCTGGCCGCGAGCTGCCACCTCAAGCGAAGATATTTGAACACTGGCGCCAACTGCCGATTGCTAAAACCGAAATCACACAAAACTTCGGCGATATTGCAGGTGCTCTCGCAGGTGGTGCTAAGCACGTTAAAGCAACGTATAACTTTGCTGTACAAACACATGCCTCGTCAGGACCGTCCTGTGCGGTTGCAGACTTTCGCGATGGCAAGATGACGTTATGGTCGGCTTCGCAATCAACGCACTCGATGCAAGACGAGATTGCAACGTTAACTAAGCTGCCGAAAGATGCCATTCGTCTCGTTTACCTCGACGGCTCAGGATGCTATGGGCGCAACGGGCACGAAGACGCCACCGCTGACGCTGCACTGATTGCTCAGATCATCGGCAAACCGGTCCGCGTGCAGTGGATGCGTCACGATGAAACCGCATTGGCACCCAAGAGTCCGCCGAGGTCGATGGACTTTGAGGCAAGCTTTGACGCACAGGGTAATGTGACAGGCTGGCAAAGTGATTTCTACATCGCCTTAAACCATATTGCCGCGTTTAAGCCTTTGGATTTTCCTTTGCTTGCCACTGCCGAAACCGGTAATCCCCGCCCAGGTAACTGGGTTGGCTTTCTCTTTCAAAACACGGCAGCACCTTATGTGCTTCCGAACATGAAAGTCACCACCAAGCATATCGAGCAATCGATATTCCGGTCTTCGCATTTGCGTAGTCCTGGTCGTATTGAAAACAGCTTTGCCAATGAATCCTTTATGGATGAACTGGCTGCAGCTGCCAAAGCCGATCCCGCAGAATTCCGTCTCAAACATCTCTCAGACCCGAGGGCGCTTGATGTGATGAAGGCGGTGATGAAGGCTTCGAACTGGCAAACTCGCCCAGGTCCAAATTCCGCGAGTGCTCAAGGCAATGTTGCGAAGGGCCGCGGAATTTCGTACGTTCGCTACAACAACGCTATCACCTACGTTGCAACGGTAGCCGAGGTCGAAGTCGATCGCACCACGGGTCAGATTACGGTGACACGCGTTTGTGTCGCACACGACTGTGGACAAATCGTCAACCCGGATGGCGTCATCAATCAGGTCGACGGTGGTGTGATTCAACCTGTCAGCCGTACGCTGATGGAAGAAGTGAAGTGGACCGGCAATAAGGTCACGAGTGTTGACTGGGCGAGCTACCCGATCTTACGTTTCCCTGATGTTCCAAAAGTGATCACCACGCTGATTGATCGCCCAGGGCAACCAGTTTGGGGCGCTGGCGAACAAGCACCGACGACTGTACCAGCTGCAATCGCCAATGCGGTGTATGACGCAATTGGTGTGAGGCTGCGCACCATTCCGTTTACACCCGCTTCAGTGAAGCTCGCAATCAGTCAAGCTCCGAAAGCCGCTTAACTGTCTCGCTCGCTTCAGGCAAAAAAACAGCCCTCTTCGGAGGGCTGTTTCACTGCATCTGGTATTCTGAATCTTTCTATTTGGACTTGTTTTCCCTTGAGTATCTACTGGATATCCCTTCTATTAGCGGGTTTGTTTGAGGTTGGCTGGCCGCTTGGCTTAAAGCTCGCTGGCCTCCCCAATATGAAAATATGGGGCATCGTTTTGGCCGTAATCAGCATGGCGCTCAGTGGCATTCTGCTTTGGTTCTCATTGAAAGAAATTCCGATCGGAACGGCCTATGCTGTCTGGACCTCAATTGGCGCTGTCGGCACGTTCACGATTGGTGTTCTGGTTTTTGGAGATCCCAGTATTCCAATACGCTGGCTTGGTATTGCCTTCATCATTCTGGGGGTAATTTTGCTCAAGATGGGATGAACAAAGCCAAGCCCTAAACTCTATTGCATTTCCGCCGGTGTTAACTCAATCGCATCGATAAATAAACCGTCAGCTATTTCTTTAAAAATCTTGTTGTAAACAGCGGGGTTGGTACTTTGAGTCTCTGTTGGTGAGCCGATCGTGAAATCAGACACTCTCACCCTAAGAGTCGTTGTGGTGGACTCTGGATAATTTGTGTCCAGTGAGAATGTTGTTTTATAACGTCCCCCCATACAAAACCCGTCTGGGCTCAGCGCAACATGTTTGATCATTTTTTGTTCGGCTGCGGGTGTTCCATCCGGGTTGGCGCAATAAGTGGTTGGCTTACCGTTGATCGCCTTAGATATTGATATCCCCGATGGACATGCGTAAGTCGGCGCTTGAACGCCAAGGCACTGTTGGTTTTTGTCTTTATATAGTTCGTTAATTGAGCTGGCGACAGCTTGCGGAGGCTTGGCGAACTTACGTGTTTGCATCGCTCGTAGCTCTAGCCTTGAAACCTGCGGAGAGTTATCTGGTGCTGTCCCGCAGTCAAAATAAGCTTCATGCGCGCTACCGACCCTACAGGCATTACTCCAACTAGATACGCTTCTCGGTATCGGTGACACGACTGATTTTCCAGTTCGACGACACTCCTCTTGAGCGACCTCTCTAAGGTCGTCTATCGGGGCGCAGGCATAAAGGCTCAATGTTGAGGCTCGGACACTTGTCCCCGATCTACTTACCTGCAGCGCCGGCGCGCACGCTGTTAGCGCAAGCCCAAGAAATACAAGTAAGCTAATTCTAAGACAGGAAAATACTGATCGAAGCCCAAAAAAATTTAGCATTTTATCTGTTGGTAATGTTTGAGATATAAGAATAATTTCAGTAGGATGTTTGACGGTACTGCACAGTTTCTACTCGTTGTTCTTGATCAAACTTTATTACCACGATCAGTGTCCTAGTAGATTTAACTGCGACCACCCCATTGTTGCCCAGAGCCGTTTCAGACTCGCTCATAATTTTGTCGTATACCCAAGTCTCTGTACCATCTTTGTTTGACGTCACAATATTGGGGCTGCTTAGGGCTCCGATAACATCTGCACTGCTCGCGCCCTTCTTGACCACCATTTGAACATTACCCAACGTCACTTTCTGAGTTTCAATTTGTCGTGCTGGTATGGTTGCAAAT
>CALQNE010000232.1 GCA_943331855.1 Bordetella parapertussis | reverse complement strand
TCATCAGCTGCTGGGTGAGGCCTTCAAACTGCACGCCGCCCGCAGTGCTGATGGCTTCGTCGATTGGGCGACACGCGGTTAAGACGATCGGTAGGGCTTTCATGCCCGCGGCTAACTGCACCGGGTCTTTAAATGTTTCAGCCGATAGGCATTCGCGCAGCAGCGCGGCTTTCACACCATGCACACCTAGGCGCGAACGCAGGTGCGAAGATAATGAGCGCGTGCCGCGGGGATGCGACACTTCGGTCAACACTTTTTCGGCGGTGTGATCCGGCAGCAAATCAACGTACAGCGTGACCGAACCGAGACGTAAAATTTCATCGCGCAACGCTGCTGACAGCGTATAGATGGCGCCACCTTCAAGGCCGTGCTCAGTCATCAGACATTCGCCCCGCAGATGTGCGGTCTGCTTACCTGCAGCAAGTGTGCGTGCGACTTTAGCGGTTTTAGGACGCCCTTTGGTTGCCTTTGCAGGCGTGGTCGTCAGCCAAAACTCTGCGGTCTTCAGCGGCTGACCCGCACACTGATCAATAAAGTGTTGCGACCATTTTGTTTCAAAGCCACCATTGCTCGGCAGCAAGGGCGCAACTTGCACCCCAGCTTGCTGCAGCAACGGCCACCAAGCCCCGTCTGAGCCCAGCCGCGCCCAGCTGCCCCCACCCAAGGCCAGAATCGTGGCATCAGGCGTTGCGATCACCTCGCCCTTGGCGCCGTCAAAGCGCAACGCGCCCTCGTCGGTGAAACCCAACCAGCGATGGCGCATTAAAAACTGCACCTGTTGTTTGCGTAAGCGATTGATCCAGGCCCGCAATAAAGGAGCCGCTTTCATTTCAGCCGGAAACACGCGGCCCGACGAGCCGACAAACGTTTCAATCCCTAAGCCATGTACCCATTCACACAAGGCATTCGCATTAAGCGCAGCCAGCATCGCCGCAAACTCGGGCGCACGTGCACCATACCGCGCATTGAAACGCTCGGTGGGTTCAGAGTGTGTGATGTTTAGCCCACCGCGACCCGCCATTAAAAACTTGCGGCCCGCTGAAGGCTTGGCTTCAAACACTTGCACCGTGTGACCCGCCTGCGCAAGCGTTTCTGCCGCCATCAGGCCAGCAGGACCAGCCCCGATGACAGCAACCTTAGCCATGCTTATTTTTTTGCGGCAGAAACGATCACCTCAACCAACAAGTCAGGCGCAGCCAGCTTGACCTCGCCTGTTGCGCGTGTTGGCAACGCCTCTTTTGGTGCCCACTCAGCCCACACACTATTCATACCCGCAAAATCCGCAGTGATGTCTCTGAGCCAGATTTGTGCAGTTAACAGATGATGCTTGTCTGAACCCGCTGCAGCTAAATAGCCATCGATCTGTTTGAATACATCGCGCGTTTGCGCCACGATGTCGCCCTGGACGCTTGAAGTGATGCCTGCAACATAAACCGTATCGCCATGAATGACCACGCGGCTAAGCCGTGCGTTTGAATCCAAGCGGGTGATATCAGCCATGAAAATGCTCCTGAGTAAGAAAAGGCGCACCTGTTTGAAAGCGCGCGATTGAAAAAGGGGTAATCGGTAAATCCGTTTGACCCGTCGTAATCAAGTCAGCGGTAATCTTGCCAACGATGGGCCCCATCTGAAAGCCATGTGCCGAGAACCCAAAGGCATGATACAGGTCTTGTTCAGTACTGCTCGGGCCAATGACGGGAATCCCGTCAGGCATCTGCGCTTCAATACCGGCCCAGCCGCGGCTAATGATCGCTTGTTTCATGTGTGGAAACAAATCACATACCGTGCGCGCACCTTGGGCAAGTTGTCTGAAATCAAGTTCACTCCAGTCACGTTCACGATCGACATAGGCCAAACGACCCCCGCCAATCAGTACCGTGCCGTTGGCCCGTTGCTTAAATGACAACGGGCGCCCAGTGCCCAACACGACGGGATCTAAAAAATGCGGCATCGCTGTCGTAACCAGCATCATGGGCCCGACCGGATCAAGGGGCACAGGCTCACCCATCTGCGCCGCGATTTTATCGGCCCAGGCACCTGCACAGTTCACCAAAACAGGCGCAGTAAAAAGACCTTGATCGGTTCGCACCTGCCACTGACCCGCACTGCGTTGCAGCTGCTGCACCTGTATCCCTTCGATCACGCGCGCGCCTAAGCTTTGCGCTTTAAATCTGAAAGCACGCGTCGTGCGGTAGGGGTCGGCTGACCCATCGGCGCGCACAATCAAACCACCCTGAATGCTGGGCGTAATCGCCGGCACAATCGCACGCACCTCGTCAGCGTCTAGCCACTCTTCGTGGGTATAGCCATGGTCATGCATGGTCTGTAAGCGAGCGCGCAATGTTGCAACATCTGCCTCGTCTTCGGCAATACGCATCTGGCCGTTTTGATCAAAGCCGCAATCGTCGTCGACCCAGTCTTGTATCTTTAACCAGATTTCACGCGACGCCAGTGATAGCGGCACCTCAGCCAAATGTCGACTCAACGTTCGCACGCCGCCGGCATTAACTCCAGACGCATGACGGGCAATGTAGTTTTTTTCAAGCACCAACGCGTGAACACCCGCGCGCGCCAAATGCAGTGCAGTTGAGCTGCCATGCAAACCGCCACCAATAATGATGACGGGTGCGGCATGCGCGTGTTCAGTCATTGCAATAGTTGCCTCAGGCTTACACCGGTTTCTTTAAACGGATCACGGCTTTTTTAGAGTCGTCTGTTTGTGGCAGTGCTGCCAACTCACCAAGTGTTAACGGCTTGGTTGGAAAGCGCAAACGATAATGGCCCACCTCTTGCGGGGTGACGTTGCGTTCTTGTGCAATCAGTTCAGTCACCGTCACGCTACAAAAGCGCCCCTGACACGGACCCATGCCACAGCGCAAAAAGGATTTCATCTGATTAGGACCAGGGCATCCTAAGCTGACCGTTTCGCGCACCTGACCAGCAGTGATTTCTTCGCAACGACACACGATGGTGTCGCCCGTGGGCAAACGAAATTGCGCGGGTGCCTGATACAGCGTGTCAAAAAATTCGCGCCCTTGCACTGCACGCGCCAACGCAGCACGCGGCGCGACACTAGCCGCGTCTCTTTGCGCTGCCGTGATCTTGCCCAGCTGGTGCGCAACCTGTAGCGCAGACAGACGGCCACGATGCTCGGCGGCCAAGGCGCCCGCTATGCCGCCGCCATCACCGGCAATGCTGACCGACGGCACATTAGTGCCACCCCAAAGGTCAACCTTGGGCTCCCAACACAACAACAACTCATTCCATTGTTGTTCAACACCTACCGCCTGAGCGAGATTGATATTGGGAATCACGCCCTGATGCAAGAGCAACTGCGACACGGCAAGCGTCTCGGTCTGGCCACCCGCAGTAAAGCGAACGCTTTGCAAGGTCTGATCATTTGGGGCAGCGCCCGCTAGTGCCTCAAGCGACGTCACGCCTTTCACAATACGCACTTGCGCTTTGACTTCACGCAAGAGCTTCAACCCTTTGAAAAGATAAGGCGAAGTCAAAAACCCCCAGACATGGGGTAAAGCCTTGCCCAACCGACCAGGCGGAGTGGTGTCGAGCAACGCGTCGACCTTGATCCCAGCATTTAAATATTGCCATGCGATGAGATACAACAAGGGGCCACAGCCAGCCAACACCGTACCTTTGCCTGGCACCATCCCAGACGACTTCAGCAAAATTTGTGCAGCGCCTGCCGTGATTACCCCTGGCAGAGTCCAACCTGGGATCGGAAATGGACGCTCTTGCGCGCCCGTAGCCAGCACGATCTGTTTGGCGTGCAACATACGCGCCTCGCCCGCCACCGAATAGCCCACTTCGAAACCTTGCGTGGCATCAGCAACCGTCATTTGTGCGACCGCCCAGACCGTTGCGCCGGGGATGTACTGCGCGCCCGAGTGTTTGAAGGGCTCGAGTAACGACTCACCGTGCCAATAGTCGTCGCCTAGAATCTTTCGCTCGCGGATCGGCGTTGAAGTGATCGCACGATAAATCTGCCCACCGGGTGCGGCCTGTTCATCTAACAAAATCGTCGAGATACCTTGTTGCGCAGCGGTTGTAGCCGCAGCCAAACCAGCAGGCCCCGCACCCACGACTAACAAATCACACTTCATCGTAGTGATCATGCCTGCACCTCACGTGCGCCGTGTTGGCGTTCGATTTTCATGCCGCTGCGCACGGGGATCATGCAGCCTTGCTGATTGGGTTGATCATCTATCATCACCAGGCAGTCATAACAAATACCCATCAAACAAAACGGACCGCGTGGCACGTCTTTCACTGCGGTGTCACGACACTCGTTCAAGCCCGCGGCTAAAAGGGCCGCAGCGACGCTATCGCCTTCGCGACATTGCACGGCTTTACCGTTGATGGTGACAATCACTGACGCAAGCGCTAAGGCTTGCTCTGCTTCAGGCAGCCTGTTGTACATGAAACCTCCGAGTCGAAAAAGGAGCCATCGTGTCGGGCAACGCGCCCTCAATGACCATGGGGGCGATGCGCAAGGCGTGCGCGGCAGCCAAGGTCACGCCGCTGTGGCACGTCGCCACAAACGCACCTGGGTGCGTGGAAGATTGTTCGTAAATAGGAAACCCGTCTTTTGACATCACGCGCAACGCAGACCAAGAGCGCACGACGCGCACGTGCTTCAACGCCGGCATCGTACGGACAGCACGATCGGCCAAGGTCGCCAACACCGGCAAACCAACGATGCCATCGACATAACCCGCTTCTTCTTGTGAATCCCCAATCAACCAAGTGCCTTCATCCATCTGACGCAGCGTGCTGAACGGCGTATGCAACATACGACGCGTGCGCTCTAGCACCACGATCTGGCCGCGTTGTGGTCGTACGGGGATTGAGAGGCCCACCTTGTTACCCAGTGTCTGATTATTTAACCCTGACGCCAACACCACCTTATGGGCGCGAATCAAACCGTGTGGTGTGGTCATTTCAAAGACGCCATTTTTTTGCTCAATCTCACCCACAGGATGCAGCGGTAGGTAGTCAACCTTTTGGCGATCAAAGGCCGTGTGCAACGCGCGTAACATCTTCAACGGATTCGCGACACCGTCGACTGACGTATGGGTGGCACCCAACACCTCGGGGCCAATACCTGGCACCAAATCTTTAAGCTCTTTGTGATCCAGCATTTTCCAGTCGTACTGCACCATGCCGGGTTGGCCCATCAGCGTGGTCATGAACTTGATGCGTTGTTCGTATTCTTCTTCGTTTAAGACGGGATGCAATCCGCCCTGCTGCTCGAGGCCAACCTCTAAACCTGTGATGTCAGCGAGCAGGCTTGCCAGCTGTGGCCACAAGGCTTGAGAGGACATTGTCCAGTGCCCATAGGCAGGCATGCCCATGCCTTTGCTCTGCACCCACACTAAACCAAAATTGCCGCGAGAGGCACGGAAAGCGATATCGCCTTCATCAAGCACCGCAACGTGATCGACTTTTTGACGCAAGCCAAACGCGACAGCCGATCCCACCAAGCCGCCCCCAATGACCAAGGCGTCGTACACCCCTTTATGGTGCCGCGGTCGCGGTGGCGCAAGCGCCTCGTGTTCTATTGTGTTGCTCATCAAGCACGTCCCTTTCCAACAAAAAGTTTTTCAAGTCCGATAGCGCGATCAAGAATAAAAATCGCAATCATGGTGATGTAAATCAGTGCTGCTGAAACCGCTGTGACCAGCGGATCAATCGTATCTTCAATGTG
>CALQNE010000231.1 GCA_943331855.1 Bordetella parapertussis | reverse complement strand
GTGAATTTGAGTGCACAAGAACGTGTTGCGACCTATTTTTGTAGTGCAAATCGTGGCAAGAAGTCGATTGAGCTCGACATGACAAAGGCTGAAGACCGCGCTGAAATTTTAAAGCTGGTTGAAACCGCCGATGTCTTTGTCGAAAATTTCAAAGCAGGTAGTTTGGTGCGCTATGGCTTGGATTTTGACTCATTGATCAAGCTTAACCCTCGGCTTGTGTATTGCTCAATTACTGGCTACGGAACCTCGGGCCCTTACGCGGATCGACCTGGTTACGATGGTGTGATCCAGGGTGTCGGGGGCATCATGAGCGTCACCGGAGAAAAAGATGGTTTGCCCGGCGCAGGCCCTCAGCGTGTAGGTGTAGCACTGACCGATGTCATGACGGGCGTGTATGCCGCGTTTGGCATCATGACAGCACTTTGGGAAAGAAATCGAAGCGGGATTGGTCAGAAAATTGAGCTGTCTTTGCTTGATGTTCAGGTGACTTCGATGGCAACGCTGGCAGCTTCCTATTTTGCGTCTGGTGTCGTGCCGACTCGGCAGGGAAATGCGCACCCCACCATTGTGCCGAGTGATATTTTCCCGTGCAAAGATGGTGCGATTTTAATTACGGTTGGAAACGACTCGCAATTCAAAAGCTTATGTAAGGCTGTTGGTTTGTCTGAACTGGCAGACGATGTCCGGTACGCAACTAATGAGGCGCGGGCCATCAATCGAGAGTCAATCACCTTGGCGCTGCAGCAGTGCTTTAAAGATAAAGGGCGCGTTGAACTGACTGAGGTTTTGTCTAAAGCGGGCGTTCCTGCAGGCTTGTTGAATGATTTAGGCCAAGTCATGGACGATCCTCAAGTGAAGCATTCGGATCTTGTCGTTAATTTTGCGGTAGAGGACGAGGCTGCAATACGGGTTTTGGGCAATCCGCTCAAACTTTCGCGCACGCCAGCGCAGTATTTAGTGCCGCCGCCTAAACTGGGGCAGCATACCGATGAAGTATTAAAGCGGACTAAATCATGAAAAAATATTTGTTGTTACTGCCTTGCTTATTGTTATCAGCCCTATCTGCACAGGCGTTGGCGCAACTAAAGATTGTCGTGGCGTTTCCAACCGGAGGGCCCACAGATCGAATCGCAAGAGTGCTCGCTGAAAAACTAGGCGATGAACTCAAGCAAGCCGTGGTGGTTGAGAATAAGCCGGGTGCGAGTGGCTCTATAGCTGCGCAGTATGTGATTCGCTCGAGTTCACCGAACAGTACGCTTTTTCTTTCAAGCGCCGGTGCATTGACGATTAATCCGGCCATCGATCCCAAGCTGAGCTATGACCCGGTCAAAGATTTCAAACCGGTGGCACTTGTCACTGACACGACGTCGGTTCTTGTTGTCGGGGCGCCAACCGAAATTAAGGATGCGGCTGATTTAGTTGTGCGGATTAAAAAAGATCCTTCCAGAGTTTATTCTGCAGGGTCCTCTGGCATCGGTGCAACCTCTCATCTAAGTATGGAGATGTTTCAAGAGGGCGCGGGGGTCAAAATTCTGCATGTTCCATACAAGGGCGCTGCGGCCGTGTTCACGGATTTGGTGGGGCAGCGCGTTGATATGTTTTTTGGCGATTTGCCCGGTGTACAGAGTTTGATTCAGGCAGAAAAATTAAAAGTTTTAGGTATTATCGGCAATAAGAGATCAACGCTTTTGCCAGGTGTGCGCACACTGGCAGAGCAGGGCATTGACGGTGTGATTCCAACGGGTTGGTATGGCATGGTGATGGCGTCTACCGCAAGCGATACAGTGATTCAAACAATGTCTGATGCCATAGCAAAAGCATTGAAAGACGCCAAGGTAATCTCGCAGCTAGAGTCGATGGGTGCGATGCCGACGTATGAATCGACCAGTGACTTTAGTGCGTTTCTTAAAAAGGATGCAGGGCGCTGGGATGATCTAATTAAACGACGAAATTTGAAATTAGAAAACTGAAAAAAATAAAAGGATGAACATGTATCCAGAACTAAAACCTTATGTTGTCTTAATCACTGGTGGTGCAAGCGGCCTGGGTTTGGCCGCAGCCCAGGGCTTTGCAAAAGAGGGCGCGACAGTGGTGATTGCCGACCTTCAAGAAGCGGCTGCGACGCGTATTGCGCAGCAATTGGGGGCGCAACACTTGGGATTGGCATGCGATGTCGCCCAAGAGGCGCAGGTCAATCACGTTGTGGACACCGTGATCAAAAAGTATGGTCGTGTTGATGTGTTGATTAACTGTGCAGGTATCGCTGACCAGGTCAAGCCCACCGTCGAACAAGACATGGTGCACTTTCGCAGACTGCTCGATATTCACCTGACGGGCACCTATATGATGACGAAGGCTTGCGCAGTGCATATGCTCAAGCAAGGCAAGGGTAACGTGATCAATGTCAGCTCAATTGCAGGCGTGATTGGCCTAACCTATCGCAACGCCTATAGCGCCGCAAAGGCCGCAATCTCGATGATTACCCGTACGTTAGGGTGTGAGTGGGCAGCCGCCGGAATTCGGGTCAACGCGATCGCACCGGGCTATATTCTGACGCCTTTGACTCAGGCCATCATTGACGAGGGAAGGCTTGATAAGAGTATTGTTGAACGGCGCACGCCGATGGGACGGATGGGCATCCCCCGGCATATTGCGGATGCCATGCTGTTTTTGGCGTCAGATCAGGCAGAGTTCATCACAGGCGTGACACTTCCGGTTGACGGCGGCTACACAAGCTGGGGTGCGCCAAGCGATGCATATCACGAAAACACTTAAAAAGATGTACTAGGTAGTAATAAAAAGATGTACTTATTTAAAGGTACATCTTTTTAGTTAAATCAATCACTTAATTGAAACCAACCCCACGCTCGACTAATCTCAGCAAAAGTGGTGCGGGTTGCCAGTTTGGATCTGCACCTGGTTCGGCCGCAAAGTCTTTAAGCCGTTGAACCACCTTGGGTAAACCCACCGCGTTTGCGTAGTGCATCGGGCCGCCGACATGTGCCGGAAATCCGTAGCCGTTCAAGTACACAATATCGATATCCGACGCGCGGGCAGCGATACGCTCTTCAAGAATTCGCGCGCCTTCATTGACTAAGGCAAACATGCAGCGTTCGATAATTTCGCTATCTTCAATCTTGCGTGACTGGATCCCGTTTTCTTGTCGGTATTTAGCGATCATTTCCTCAACAATGGGGTCGGGGATGGGATCTCGCTTGCCGGCCTCATAGCGATACCAGCCAGCCCCTGTTTTTTGTCCGTAGCGACCCGCTTCGCAGATCCAGTCGGCCACAATCGGGGCAACGGGCGTCGGGCTTGCAGCGGCGCGACGCTTACGTCCTGCCCAACCAATATCGAGCCCCGCCAAGTCAGCCATTCTAAAGGGTCCCATCGCAAGACCAAACGCTTGCAAGGCTCCGTCGATCTGTTGAGGCATAGCACCTTGATGCATGAGCTCGTTGGCGGCTGTGCGATATTGAGCCAACATCCGGTTTCCGATGAAGCCGTCACACACACCTGATACCACGGCAATTTTTTTAATTTTGCGAGCCAACGTCATACAGGTCGCCAGCACATCGGGCGCAGTCTTGGCGCCGCGTACCACTTCAAGTAGGCGCATCACATTTGCAGGGCTAAAAAAATGTAAACCAAGCACATCTTGAGGGCGTTTGGTGAATGCTGCAATTTCGTCAATGTTTAACGCCGAAGTGTTGGATGCCAAAATCGCACCTGGCTTAGCGATGCCGTCCAGAGTTTTGAAGACTTGTTCTTTAACGTCCATGTTTTCAAACACAGCTTCGATGATGAGATCAACGTCGGCAAAATCTTGATAGCTCAGTGTCGGCGTAATCAGTGCCATGCACGCATCGTATTGCGCTTGCGTGAGCTTGCCTTTTTTCATCGAAGTTTCGTAGTTTTTACCAATGGTTGCAAGGCCTTTATCCAAGGCTTCTTGCTTGCTTTCCAGCAACACAACGGGTAAGCCTGCGCTAATGAAATTCATAGTGATGCCGCCACCCATGGTGCCTGCACCGATCACGCCTACTTTTTTGATTGTGCGCAGAGCGATATCTTCAGGTAGTCCAGGAATCTTGGCGGCAGCGCGTTCGGCAGCAAAGGTGTAGCGCAGTGCGAGTGACTCGGGCGATTTGAACAACTCAGTAATGAGGCGACGCTCTTCAAGAAGCCCCGAGTCGAACGAGGCAGATTTAAAGCTTGCGCAAACTGAATCAAAGCAACTGACAGGCGCCGGGAAGCGTTTGGCTGCAGCAACAACGGCCTTTCTTTTTTCTGCCAACACGGCATCGGTAGGGATGTCAGGCACTGTTCGATCGCGCACACGCTTGAGTGGTTCGCCTTGAGCAACCACCTTGCGTGCAAAGGCGATAGCCGCTTCTAGTAAATCGCCTTCAACGATTTGATCCAGTAGTAAAGTATCTTTGAATTTGATGGCAGGAACGTGTAAACCGCCCACAATCATTTCCACCGCTTTTTCAAAACCGAGTAAGCGCGGCAAACGCTGGGTTCCACCGCCACCTGGCAGGATTCCAAGTTTGACTTCAGGCAATCCAAGCGTAGCGTCGGGCAGTGCCACCCGAAAATGACAGCCCAGTGCAAATTCGAGCCCACCCCCTAAGCAGAAGCCGCTAATCGCGGCGACGATGGGTTTGGAGCTGGCTTCCATTGTTTCGATGATTGTGCGCAGTGTGGGTTCGTGCGTGGCTTTTGGTGTGCCAAATTCAGTGATGTCTGCACCGCCCGAGAAAGCACGAGGTGTTCCGATCAAAACGACCGCCTGAATACTTGGATCACTGAGTGCTTTGTTTAAGCCTGCGCCGATGCCCTCACGTAAGGCAGCCCCTAGACCATTGATTGGGGGCTTGTTCATCGAGATGATGGCAATCTCGCCTTGCGTTTGGTATGTTGCGAACTCAGTCATCGTGTTTCTCTCTGTTTAATGTTTGGGTGTCGCCAGACGATATTGGTCGCGCAAACCCTTTTTATAGAGTTTACCGTTATCTAGGCGAGGCAGTTTATCTGCGAAATCAATGGTTCGTGGGCACTTAAAATGAGCGAGATGTTCTTTACAGAAAGCAATCAACGCCTCGGCAAGGGCACTCGAGGCGGTTAAACCGGCCTGTAGCTCAACGACGGCTTTGACCTCTTCGCCCCACTCTTCGTTTGCAACCCCAATGACGCCGACATCACCAACCGCGGGATGCGTCAGTAAAACGGCTTCAATCTCTGTTGGATAGATGTTGACGCCACCTGAAATAATCAGATTGGCGTTACGGTCTGTTAAAAACAGCCAGCCTTCTTCGTCTTGGTAACCGATATCGCCTAAGGTGAAGTAATCGCCGCGGTATGAATTTTCAGTCTTCTGGTCGTCTTTGAAATAATTGAAGCGTCCGACCGCGGGCGCCTTGATGTAAATGGTCCCCGCTGAGTGTGCGGGTTGTTCGATACCCTCGTCATTCAAGATCCGCACGTGATCGGCAGGATTCGGTTTGCCCACGGTTCCAGGTCGTCTGAGCCATTCGGTTGCATTCACGTGAACCGCACGTCCTTCTGTTGCAGCGTAATACTCAGAAAGAATCGGTCCCCACCATTTCATCATCGCGGATTTAAGTTGTACCGAACAAGGTGCCGCGCCGTGAATGACAAACTGTAATGAAGACAGATCGTATTTGCTTTTTATTTCTTCAGGTAGCGACAACAGCCGATGAAACATCGTCGGAACCATGTGTGTGTGGGTGATGCGATGTTGCGCGATAAGGCGCAAGGCCTGTTCGTTATCCCAGCGATTCATGAG
>CALQNE010000230.1 GCA_943331855.1 Bordetella parapertussis | reverse complement strand
GCAGCGAACATAGTATTTTCTTTGACTAATTTGAGCTAAATTGGGCCTAGAGTTTAATCGACCTAGCCCAAGACCCCAAAATCCATCATGCACACTCGAATTTTTCACGACTTTTTTCTGGTTTTAGTCTTGCTCATCGGCCCGGTCTGGCTCACTTCTGCACAGGCACAGGCTTACCCCAATCGGCCGATCAAAATGGTCGTCCCTTACCCCGCAGGGGGTAATGCCGACATTACAGGACGGGTTGTTGCAAAACGCATGAGTACGCTCTTGAATACCCCAGTCATTGTCGAAAATCGTAGCGGCGCAAATGGCATGATAGGCACGGATGCCGTCGTCAGATCGGCCCCAGATGGCTATACGCTGCTCATGGCCGCGAGCGGCCCCATCGTCATTAACCCGGTACTGTATGCCAAGGTTCCTTACGATCCAATCAAAGACTTGCAACCGATTAGTCAGGTGTTGTCGTTTCAATACGTGCTTGTCGTCTCTGCAGCCTCGTCGATCAACACACTGAACGAAGCTGTGCTTCAAGGTAAGGCACAACCGGGCAAACTCAGCTTCGGCTCAACCGGAATTGGGGGTGGCGGCCACCTGGCCGGCGAAATGTTTTCGATGCTAAGCGGCGCACAGTTCAATCACGTCCCCTACAAAGGTAGCGCGCCGGCCTTGGTCGATCTGCTGGGCGGGCAGCTAGCCTTTACGTTTGATACCGTCTTGACCGCCTCGCCCCTGATACAAGACAAACGTTTAAAAGCCTTTGCGGTATCAGGCCCAAAGCGCGCACGCTCGCTACCCAACATCCCCACCATGCAAGAGGCGGGTTTTAAGGACTTTGATATTACGCAATTTGTGGGATTATTTGCCCCGACTGGCACAGAGGCTGCAATTATCGAACGCCTGAATCAAAGCACCATCCAGGCGCTACAAGACGCTGAGGTGATCGAGGCTTTGCAGACCAAGGGTGGTAATGATCTAGTGGGTAACTCTTCGGCTGAGTTTGCCGAACTCATTAAGCGCGAGCTGACGATGTACAGCGCACTCATCAAACGAGCCGAAATCAAGGCCGAGTAATTGATCTGGCGAATCTGCAGCGCGTCAGACTCGACGTGGTGGTATTGGCTGCATAAAGGATTTGACCTGAGAGACTGAATATTTAGCGCGATTCACGCTGCGCTTGCAATCACTTTAAGGGCTTTCGCGCGAGCCACCCGCAACTCTTGTACTCTGCACAACATCATATCGTTAATGGCGTTTTACGCAATGCAATCTTTAGGTTCACATTACCGTGCACTTGTCATTGGCTCAACCGGTACGATCGGAGCCGGCTTTGTTACTGCACTGAAGAACGATCCTCACTGTTCGTTGGTGGTCGAAGTGTCAAGGCGCGACACTCCCGGGTTTGATCTTGAAGACGAAGCCAGTCTAGCGGCAGCAGCAGCGCAATGCGCAACGTCTGGGCCTTTTCAACTGATCGTTGATGCAACAGGAGCTTTGACCATTGAGGGTAACGGTCCTGAAAAGCACCTGGGCGCTCTCCAAGCGACTCGACTCATGCGCAGCTTTCAAGTCAATGCCATCGGACCCGCCCTATTACTGAAATATTTTCTGCCGCTGCTTGCACGAGAACGGGCGATTTACGCCAAACTGTCTGCTCGGGTCGGTAGCATCAGCGATAACTCGAAAGGCGGCTGGTACGGCTACCGCGCATCGAAAGCCGCAGTCAATATGTTTTTGCAAACCGCTGCCATCGAATTTGCGCGTAAAAATCCACAGGCGATTCTGGCAGCATTGCAACCCGGTACTGTTGCGTCGCCTTTATCTCAACCCTTTGCGACGCCCGATCACTGCACGCCGGTGGGTGAATCAGTCGCTGGTTTGCTTGACGCGCTTGATGCGTTGGCACCCAAATCATCTGCGCATTTTGTAGACTTCAAGGGTGAATCGATCGGTTGGTGACGCATCTGTTGGCCATCCCACTGTTGGCCACACCAACAGAGCCCTTCTAGATTAATGATGCAGGTGCCCGAGCCACAACATCTAAGATCTTCATTCATTTCATCACCCCAGTCGTGCCACCCCGAGCTTTTTTATTCAAGACTGCATCGCTGATGGCGTAATTGACGACGGTTGAAAAGCTTCTTAACGTCAGGTGTTTCGTCACGCGCCCATGCATTCTTTTTCGCCACATCCTAAACGAACTTTTTTTCATGTTGCTACGCATAAAATCAATCACCGCAGCCTCAGTTAGGCCGTACTGCAAACGAATCATCTCGAAAGGCGTTCGATCTTCCCAGGCCATCTCAATAAGTCGTGAGCGCTCAGCTTCAGAGAGTTGCGCTTTCAGGCCCATGAAACTGAGCCCACATTCGAACTCGAACTCAATTCGACAATTTGATCACTGATTTTTTGCGACGCTAAAAAATCTTTCAAGAGCTCGCAGTAGGTGTTCTCGTATTCGTAAGAAGCGGTCTCTTTTTCCTTTGCGTTTTGAGCGACCGGCGGATGTGGATCGTCAAAAATCTGCACGACGTCCCACACCGTCGTGGTGGTTGGATCGGCTTTGATCTCGTAGCGCTGTTCGGCACCTCTGAACGAGCGGACGATGCCGTGATCGTCGAGCAACTTCAGCATGCCGTGAAGCGACGATACCGACAGTCCTAAGGCTGCGGATAGCTCGCGCGTGGTTGGTGGGTGTTGGTGCCCTTTTGCCGCAATGAAAACGGTAGCGTTTAAGGCACTTAAAGCTCTGTTTGACAGCATGGCGACCTCTAAATCTATTTCAATGAGTAGAATTTAACATTTTTACATCAATTTTCTAGCTATAAATCAACTTATGCGTAGATTATATAGAAAATTAATCAAATATATTTGCTATAATCTACTCAAATACTATTCAAATTAAATTTTACTTATCTTTATGACCTCGATCACACCCCCTCTGTTCTATCGCATCGGCGCGGTTTCCAAGCTAGCAAATGTGCCCGTCACGACGCTGCGAATCTGGGAGACCCGCTATCGGGCTTTTGCGCCTGCTAAGACGCTTGGGCAACACCGCCTGTACGGGCAAGACGACGTGTTACGTGCAACGCTGCTCAAACAGCTCAGCGAGCAAGGGCACACCGTCAGTGGTATCGCTTTGCTTGATAGCGCGCAGCTGCAGCGCTTACATACCCAAGGATTGTCGGCCACAGCTCTCAAGCAGGTCGCCACGCAAGCAACAGCGCTAAACGCATGTGTTGTTGGCACAGGCCTGGCACAACGGCTAAGCTCAGCACGCCACAAACTTGGGCTCTTTGCAGAACACAACGAGCGTGCCAAGGTTTTCTCAGATCTGACAACAGCGCGCGCCGCGGCCGAACGCGCCCCGGTCGATCTGCTCTTGATTCGTCTGAACACAATTCAAGAGAGCACCGTTTCAGAGCTGCTTGAGTTTGTACGCAGCAGCCGCGCAACACACACGCTGTTGTTGTACGTGTATGGCGCAAGTAGCAATCTGCAAACACTCAGCAATGCTGGGCTGACGGTGCGCAAAGACTCGATCTCAGACGCAGAGCTCAGCGAATGGGTTCGTAACGCGAGTCTTGAACACGCTTTACGAGGGGCTGGCGCACCTCTGGCGGGCCGCAAGCCAACGCCAAAAAAATATTCTGACGAAACACTTTCGCGGGTAGCAAATATTTCAACTGCGGTGTTGTGCGAATGCCCACGCCATGTCGCTGAATTGCTCGCACAACTCGCGAGCTTTGAGCAGTACAGCCAAGAGTGCGTCAACAAAAATTCAGCCGATCAACAGTTGCATGAACATCTGACCGACGTCTCAGGTCAGGCACGCGCACTGTTCGAGCACGCGCTTGAACTGATCGCAGCCCACGAAGGCATTACGCTTTAGCCTTGGGCATCACTTCTCAGTTTGTAACGCATACTCTCGCAGCTGCTCAATCGTCACAAACTCAAGCGCCTTGGCATGCGTGCTTTCAAGAATCACCAGCGGTGCAACACCCGCATGCAGGGCCTCTTTCCAGCGCAAGGCGCACAAGCACCAACGATCACCTTCGTGCAGCCCTGCAAAGCGATACTCGGGCCGCGGGGTTGACAAATCATTTCCACGGCTCGCAGAAAACTCTAAAAATTCTTGGGTCACTTTGGTGCAGATCACGTGACTACCAAGATCTTGCAAATCCGTATTACAACAACCGTCGCGATAAAACCCCGTTAACGGATCGTAAGAGCAAGCCATCAGCTCAGTACCCAACACATTCAATGCATTTGCAGTCATTTAATAACCTTTGGGCTGAAGAAACAGAGTAAATTCCAAGCACAAAGAATAAACCTTTTGACCCCAGTTATGGTCGGCCGGAGATCACATGCTTAAAAGAACCTTTCTACGCGCAGGCGCAGCCACTTGCGGTATTGCCTTGTGGCCAAGTTGGGCAAGCGCCCAGAAACACACGTTTAGCAACCCGATTACCGTCGGACTGCCCTTGCAAGCGGGCAGCGCTTCGGATATCGCGGTACGTTACGTGACCAGTGCGCTCTCTGTGCGCATGGACGTCAGCTTTGTAGTTGAAAACATTACCGGAGCGGGAGGCCTCGTGGGACTTGATCGGATGGCGCGCGCCAAACCGGACGGACAAACGCTGGCGGCACTCAACAACAGCATTCTGACCATCCTGCCCCACCTGCAGCCGCAAAATGTCAAAGTCGACACTCTGACTGAATTTGAGCCGATCGCCGGCATTGCCAACATACCCACTTTTTTTGCAGTGTCCACGCAATCTTCAATTAAAAACATTGACGACTTAATTCGACAAACTCGTAAAGAGCCAGACCGCATTCATTACGCCTCGGGTGGTATCGGCAGCCCTCAGCACCTCGCGGGCGAAATGTTCAATGCCTATGCAGACGTCAAGCTTATTCACGTCCCTTACCGCGGCGCCAGCCAAGCCACCTTGGCCGTGGCCTCGGGCGAAGTGCAAGTCATGCCCATGGCCCTATCTTTAGCAAAACCGTTTTTAGCTGAAAAAAGAATTCGTTTAATCGGCTACTGTGGCACCGAACGTCACCCTCAGTACCCTGCGGTTCCAACCTTGATCGAACAAGGCGTTAAAAATTATGACTACGCCTCATGGATTGCCTTATTTGCTCAAAAAGGCATACCTGCAAGCGCACTAAACGAATTACGTAAAGAAACAGCTGCAGTCGTCAATGATGCGTCTATCCAAGACAAAATGCTAAAAGCTGGTCTGGATCCTTGGCCGCGCAGCCCTGAACAGCTCACTAAAATCATGGGCGCAGACTACGCCAGATGGAAAAAGATTATTAAAGATGCCAACATCCAAGGTGCCTAGATGATGTCCACCGGTAGCATCGTTCAACTCGCTGGCTACCAAGGCTCCGGATCGATTCTTAGCACTTCATTGCTCGAGCTTGCCCGGTTACTCGAAAATAGTCAGCAGTTTGAGACTATTCAAACAACGCTTGACGTGACCGCACACGGTGAGACTGCCGGACAGCTCTTTGAAAGCGTCAATACTGGCAAACGCCAACTTTGTTACGTCGCATCTGGTTATTTAACGGCGCACGCGCCCGACTTAGCCGTACTGGATCTGCCGTTTACGGTGACCGAACGTGCGCAAGCGTTACAAGCACTCGATCTCACTGCGGGCCAACTCCTGAGCGGCACGCTTGAGCAGCATTCAAGCTATCGAGTATTGGGCTTTTGGGACAATGGCTTTAGACATATTTCTAATGGGATTCGGCCCTTGCTTGCACCCGAAGATCGCCAAGGCCTGACAATCCGCACACTTGATAGTGCAATCTAT
>CALQNE010000229.1 GCA_943331855.1 Bordetella parapertussis | reverse complement strand
TCCAGTATTTTTGCATTTCGATAAACAAAAAGGATGCGGACCACGTAATCAGAATTAAACCGGTTAAGGCCTCAGCACCCGTCAGATAACGCACATAACCCTGCGCCACAATGTCGCCAAAACCCACTGTTGTGAAAGTGACAAAAGAGAGATAAACGCAATCAAGAAACACCCCGTGACCGGCCGTCTCGCCAACAACAGCACCCAAGCCATCAACGTGTAGCGATACAAAATAGCCCAAGGCAAATAACCAAATCTCGACGACATGCGTCAAAAAGATGGCACCGACCCCTAACAACACTCTAAATCTTGGAGGAATATGACTAAAGTTGGGGAGTTTTCGATCGAGCAAAGACAAGACTTCATAGTGAATCAGGATTGCGCCTGAAACCAGCAACGTATTGAGAAGAAACGCAAGCAAGAGCAGCATGGTTCTATCTTACTAGATTGCCTCACTCGTCGATCTTTAATCAGAGATATCCAAGGCACACTCAACCGGCCTTGCATTGAGCAGGTTCACACATACCGCTGGCTCGATTCCAATCAAATACCCACGCCGACCGCCGTTAATCCAGATTCGAGGCAGCGCGAGAATGCTACCTTCAATGTAAATCGGCATTTTGCGCCGCGTACCAAAGGGCGAGGTGCCGCCCACTAAAAAGCCACTATGTCGATTCGCCACCTCAGGCTTGCACGGCGCAATCGATTTGACTCCGATTTGCCTTGCCAAATTTTTAGTGGACACCGTTTTGTTGCCATGCATCAAAACAATCAAAGGCGCTGAAGTTTCGTCTTGCATGATCAAGGTTTTGACCACTGCAAAGGGATCAAAACCCAACGCTTGGGCGCTATGCTGTGCGCCACCATGCTCAAGATATTCGTAAGGGTGCTCGGTGTACGGCACACCCTGCGCCTTCAAGAAAGCGGTCGCGGGCGTTTCACTAATATGAACTTTCTTAGCCATTTAGACCGTTATCTTCACAACCACTATTTTGTTTTTGATGCACGCAGCGCTTGCAATAAGCGTTGTCCTGCTCGACCATCCGCTTTCATCCCGACAGAGGTCTGAAACTCGTTAATCGCAGCGCGACTTTTTGCGCCAATCATGCCATCAATTTCGCCAATGTCATAGCCCCGATCCACTAACCTTTGCTGTACCTCGCGGCGTTCTGCTCGGCTAATGCCCGCATCATCCGTTGGCCATGGTGTCGCAAAGCGCCCGCCCCCGCGCAAACGATCCGCGAGATGGGCAATCGATAAGGCGTACGACTCGGCGGCGTTGTAACTATAGATCGCATCGAAGTTTCGAAAAACAATAAACGCAGGCCCGTTCGCACCCGCAGGCAAAAGCAAAGCCGCCTGAGTTGTTTCAGCAGGAACTGCTTGCCCCGACTTGATGGGCTTGACGCCCAAGTTCGTGAAGTGCGACAACGGATGGCGAGCGGTGCGGCCAGAGGCACCGGCGTAACCGGGCGGCAACTGCACTTCGTAGCCCCAATTCGCGCCATTGATCCAACCAGACTGCTTTAAATAATTCGCAGTAGAACCCAGGGCGTCTGGCACCGAGTTCACAATGTCGCGTTTTCCATCCCCATCAAAATCGACTGCAATGCGTTGATACGTTGTAGGCATAAATTGCGTCTGGCCAAAGGCCCCCGCCCAGGACCCCACCAAGCCTTGCAACGGAATATCGCCGCTTTGCACAATCTTTAAGGTCGCAAGCAATTCGCCTTTAAAAAAAGCCTGGCGCTTGTTTGCACATACCAGCGTCGTTAACGAGCGCACCAATTCGCGCGTGCCCTGAATGCGGCCGAAGTTAGATTCAACGCCCCACACAGCCACAATCGTGTGGCGATCAACGCCGTATTTTTGTTCGGCCTCAGCAAGCGTCTTCGACCACTCTTTTAACTTGGCTTGACCATCCGTTACGCGCTCGTCATCTACCAAGCCAGCCAGGTAATCCCAGATCGGGGTACGAAACTCTGGCTGATAGTCGTAAGACTTTAAAACCGTCTCGTCAGGTTCGATACCTTTGAACGCGGTATCAAAGGTGCTTGCGGTGATGCCTTGCGTGAGCGCCGATTGGCGCAAGCCTGACACGCAAGCATCGAAGGTTTGCGCCTGTGCGTAACAGGTTATTGCCGATAAAAAAACCGCAATGACGACTTTATTCATTGACTCAAAAGCCTTTCAAAAAGAGGTATCACCAAGCGCGGCTTGGCGCTGGGTCTCAATGTACACGAGAACTTAAAATCAAGGCTCAGAACTCGGCATTACAAATTATCAGCCTAGGCCAATCTGTTACAAGGTATAAATCAATGCGCCAGGTCGTAAACTATCAGCGAGCAGATAAGGACTTCTCATGACTCATCTTATTCATCGTAGCCTACGCGTAAAACCTGCTACGGCTGTGTCTGGAAAAGGCATTTGGATTCAAGACGCAGAAGGGCGCGCCTATATCGATGCCTCGGGTGGCGCAGCCGTCACTTCATTGGGGCATGGACAGCCAGACGTGATTGCGGCCATGCACGCGCAGATTGACAAACTGGCTTACACCCACACCTCATTTTTCACCACCGAGGTCGCTGAAGAGCTGGCCGATGAGCTCATTGCTCATGCGCCCTCGGGCATCAGCCATGCCTACTTTGTCAGTAGTGGCTCAGAGGCCATGGAAGCTGCTCTCAAAATGGCGCGTCAGTATTTTGTTGAGATCGGACAAAGCCAGCGTAGCCACTTTATTGCGCGTCGCCAGAGCTATCACGGCAACACCTTAGGGGCCTTAGCAGTTGGCGGCAACGCATTGCGGCGCGCCCAGTTCGCGCCGCTGTTGGTACCGGCGACACATGTATCGCCTTGCTACCCGTATCGCGAACAGCTTGAAGGTGAAACCGATGCGCAATACGTAGCGCGTTTGGCACACGAATTAGAAACCGCCATTTTGGCGCAAGGCGCAAATAGTGTGATCGCCTTTGTGGCCGAAACGATTGGCGGGGCAACCGCTGGTGTGCTCACGCCTATACCTGGCTACTTTAAGGCCATGCGTGCAGTCTGTGACAAATATGGCGTGTTACTAATCCTAGATGAGGTCATGTGCGGCATGGGCCGTACAGGCACGCTCTACGCCTGCGAACAAGAGGGCATCACGCCCGATCTGATTGCCATCGCGAAAGGCCTAGGAAGTGGCTATCAGCCCATTGGTGGGCTGCTTGCGCAAAAGAAAATTGTCGACGCGATGTCAGCCGGTAGTGGTTTTTTTCAACACGGGCATACCTACTTGGGGCACCCGGTTGCCTGTGCCGCTGCACTCGCTGTTCAAAAAGTCATTAAACGCGACGGGCTCTTAGCGAAAGTGCATGACGGTGGCCTGGCGTTTGAAAACATTCTCAAACAGCACTTCAAAAACCATCCACACGTTGGCGACATTCGTGGACGCGGTTTTTTTTGGGGTATCGAGATGGTGCTCGACCGAAATAGCAAAGCGCCCTTTGATCCAGCCCTGCAACTGCATGCGCGAATCAAAAAAACTGCGCTCTCCAACGGTCTGTTGTGCTACCCAATGGGCGGTACGGTAGATGGCCGCAAAGGGGACCACGTTCTGTTGGCACCACCCTTCATCGCCACGCAAAATGAACTTCATGAAATTGCCGCTCGATTACGCACAGCAATCGATCAAGTGATCAGCGAAGTGTAGCCATTCATATCAACCACAGGCGGCTTTAGATACTGAAGGCTCAGTCAGGCGCAAAAAAAGCGCCCATCTTAAATACAGTAGGCTTGGCATGCGCGCCTCCCTTCGAGGCATCTCCCTGCGAGCCATCTGAGAACTTTCTGCTTTTTGCAGCTTCTTTTGGCAATTCATAAGAGTCAATATCCTTATGATTCGTAATGCTTGCGCCACCCACTCTAAACATAACCAGGTTACCAACCGGATTCGCTGAAAACCGATACTGTGTGCCTCTGGGCAAGACCACGCCTTCAAATTGACGCGCAATCATTGAACTGCCATCGCCGAAGTTAAACGTTGCCTCTCCCTGCAAAATCAAGAAACAGTGGTCTTCAACATCATGGCTATGTAAGGCGTTTTCGCCGCCGGTCGAATACACCTTTGAGTGTGCCCATAGCCCCGGCGCGCTGCCCAGGCTGGCCATGGTTGCGCCACTCTCTAGCAAAGGCAAGTTACGTAGACTGAATTTCACGCTATCCGCAATACTGTGGCTTGTCTCAAGAACTTGATTCATTTTTTTTCCTTCAGTCAGTGTGATGAACAGTGCGTCATTAAAAAAATAGACATTGCTTAAATGAGTGTATCAACTGGGGTCCGTACCTGCTGCGAATAGGCGTCTAGCGTGGCCAAAGCAAGGGATAGTACTAAGTCCCAAGACAGGCTCTTTGTCCTACCATGTACGGTCAGAATCGCGCAACCGTACTACTTCAGGTGGTTCGCTGCAGGCGCTTTTACTCTTTTAACGCAAAATTTCGGACTCGGAGATATCTTTCATGAAGCGTATCGGACGTATCACTTTGGCAGTAGCTGGCGCCCTAACCTTAGGTTTGGCGTCCGTGACGCAGGCCCAGATCATCATGCGTAACAGCATCTCGATCGCTCAAAACTCGCACCAGGGCAATGGTGTTGACGTGTTGGCGCAAGAGGTTGAAAAGGGCACCAATGGTCGAATCATTATTAAGAACTTCTTTTCAGGCAGCCTGGGTGGCGAGCGTGAAAGTATAGAGTCCGTCCAGTTAGGCACTCAAGAGCTCGCGGGCACTAGCACCGGTCCGATTCCCAATTTTGTGCCCGCAGTCAAAATTTTAGACATTCCTTTCTTGTTTCGCGACAAGGCACATGCACGCGCTGTACTCGACGGCCCGATTGGCCAAGCTTTGCTTAAAGAGTTTGATAGCAAAGGATTCAAGGCGTTGGCGTGGACTGAAAACGGAGTACGTCATATGACAAACAACAAGCGTCCGATCAATTTGCCAGATGATTTAAAAGGCTTAAAGATGCGTACGATGGAAAACCCCGTGCACGTGGCGGCCTACAAAGGGTTTGGCATCATCACAACACCGATGGCGTTTCCTGAGGTCTTTACCGCACTGCAGCAAGGCGTCGTAGATGGCCAAGAAAACCCTTTGTCAGTGATTATGGCAGCTAAGTTTGAGCAAGTTCAAAAGTACATGACCTTGACTGCGCACGTTTACAGTCCGGCCATTCTTCTGATGAACAAAGCGGCTTTTGACAAACTTTCACCTGCAGATCAAAAGGTGTTTCTTGATGGCGCCAAAATGGCTGCAACCGCAATGCGTGCCCGTGTTGATAAAGATGATGCCAGTGGCGTAGCCGAGTTGCGTGCTAAGGGTATGTCGATTATCGAAACTTTTGATAAAGCTGCCTTTGTTGCTAAGCTAGCGCCTGTGTTTACCCAGTTTGAAAAAGAGTTTGGCAAAGACAAAATCGATGCGATTCGTAATTACAAGTAATTGCAGCAAACTCGTAGCTGATTAAAAATAAATTCAAGCGCGGCACACAAGTGGCGCGCTTGTTTTTTTTAGAAGAACAAGATGAAAAATACTCTGCTTGCTGTTGAAAGCGTCACGACTCGATTCTCGTTGTTTATTGCCTGCCTGATGATGGCGATTGCGGCAACTCTGGGCGTGTTTCAAGTCGTGATGCGGTTCATATTAGAAATCCCCGCCGAATGGACAGAGGTCTTGATCCGTTTTAGCCTGGTATGGATGGTCTTCATGGGCATCCCTTACGCCTTTCGGGTCGGGGCCATGGTGAGTGTTGACGTGCTGTACCGCTGGGTAGGCGCGACTGGCAAACGGATTTTTGATTTTGTG
>CALQNE010000228.1 GCA_943331855.1 Bordetella parapertussis | reverse complement strand
TATTGGGGTCGTGCACGGCATGCCGCGCCCCGAAGGCATGATCCTTATTCGCGACCTGATCGAAGAGGCAACGAGACGCGAGTTTGTGTATAGCCATGTCTGGGGTCAATTCGATCTAGTCATGTGGGATAACCGCTGCACCATGCATCGCGCACGTCCCTACGATGACAAAATCTATAAACGCGACATGCGTCGCATGACCTTAACGGATAGCGCCCCCACACTCGAGCAACCGTTATAACTATTAACGCCGCCCAAGCTTCATGACGGATCTCGTCTTCAGTATTTTGATTCTGGGATCTCTAGGTCTGATTGCGGGTGTACTTGGAGGGGTGATTGGTTTTGGCACCACCATCATCCTCATGCCTGCTCTAGTTCATTTTTACGGACCCGTTCAAACGGTGTCCGTCATCGCCATCACCGCCACAATCGCCAACTTTTCACGGGTGATCTTGTGGTGGAGGGAAACCAACTGGAAGGTCTGCCTGGTTTACAGCCTCACCGCGATCCCTGCGGTGGCCTTAGGCGCCAATACCTTGGTTTTGCTCGATGGCACAATCATTGAAGTCATACTCGGTATCTTTCTGATTGCCTTGATTCCGATCCGCCGCTGGATGCGACGTCAAGCCTTTACGATTAAGCTCTGGCACATGAGCGTAGTGGGTGCAGCGATCGGCTATTTAACCGGAATCGTGGCTACAACCGGCGCTATCAATACGCCTTTTTTTCTGGCCTTCGGTTTAGTCAAAGGCGCCTATCTCGGCACAGAAGCCGCAAGCTCTTTATTTATGCTGATCGCAAAAATATTTGTTTTTCATCAACTCGGTGTGCTCGACGCCCTCGCCATCACTCAAGGCCTTCTGCTTGGTTTATGCGTGATGGCTGGATCGATTCTGTCTAAAAGGATTGTCTTAGCGTTACCTGAAAAACGTTTCATGCAGCTTATGGAAGCTGTGATGTTGGTTTCAGGGGTAAGCATTTTGATCCAATCACTTTGACTCAAGATTAAGCGAACACCTGTAACCCCATGCCCGTCTATTTAAGCGCGACAGCAAAGCCACGCTGCACCGCCGGCCGGGCCATCATCGTTTCATACCAACGTTTTACATTTGGAAAATCGTTTAGATCAACCTGATGACGCTGATGGCGCCAAGCCCACCCCAAGATTGCAAAGTCAGCGATCGAAAGTTCACCAGCAAAAAATGTATGTTCGGCTAGACGTTGATCCATGACGCCGTACAGACGTCGCGTTTCTTTCATGTAGCGCGCTAAGCCATAGCGCTTGTCGTCCTCATTGGCCAAGCCCAAGAAGTGATGCACCTGCCCAGGCATCGGACCAAAGCCCGCCATCTGAAACATGAGCCACTCAAACACCGCGATACGCGCCCGTGCATCAGTGGGCAAAAACTTGCCCGTCTTTTCGGCCAAATAGATCAAGATGGCGCCCGACTCAAAGACGCTGACAGGCTTTGAGCCTGGGCCCTCCGTATCCAGAATCGCAGGGATTTTATTATTGGGGCTTAGCTTTAAAAACTCTGGCTTAAATTGTTCATCTTTACCAATGTCAACGGTGTGCACGGTGTAGGGCAAGCCCATTTCTTCCAGTGCCACCGAAATCTTGCGGCCGTTAGGCGTATCAAAGGTATGTAATTGAATAGTCATTGAAACACTCTAGAGATTTGCATGAGGTATCGCCTCTGCGAAAAATAGTTCGGTTTAAACGATACCCGTCATCGCTTAGATCTTCTTACAACTTGTAGGCCTGGCGCGCAATAAGCTTCCAGTCACCGCCCTCAAGGCGAAACACATACGTCACATCAAGCTCAACATGGGCGGGCTTGCCACCCGTATTTGTGTCGCCCGACAAATGATTACGAACAATCGCGACGTCGCCCATCAAGGTCATTTTTTGATTGGTAATATCGATTTTGACAAAGACCGAACGGCGCTCAACGAGGGCAGATACAAACTCAGCTTTTGTCTCCAGACGCCCATTTGAATGTCCATAGCTTAATTGCGCACCCGTAATCGCATTCAATTTCTGTGCATCACCAGAAATAATCGCTGCGTTCAAAGCGTCCATCGCCTTGGCGACGTCAGCTTCAGTCGCGGGTTGTGCAAAGGCGCTTGCACAGGCCAAACTAAAACAAGCTAAAAATTGAAAGAAACGAGTCATGGAGGTCTCCGGTAAGAATATTTTGATTTTTGACAACCTATTTATAGTCGAAAAATAGCTTTGAGGGACAAGATTTTCAGCAACCAAAGAAGTCTTTATTGTTCGATCAAGAAAAAGATGTAACGAATTTTGTTACAAAAAACCTCGTGGATAAGCCTCAGAAACGTCCCTTTGCTCATTGTTTACAAGAATCGAACTCTGTATGATCGACCCATGGAAAAACGCGTCACAATCTTAGAAGTTTTAGCCGAGCAAAATCAAAAATCGATCGATCGCCTTGATCGTTCGATCGATCGTCTAGATCGCTCGATTGCGGATCTGCGTGCTGATGTCGATCGAAAATTTACCTGGCTGATTGGCGCTCAGGTTGGCAGCCTGCTTGCAATTATTGGTTTTATGGCCAAGTTAGCGCATTTCTTTTAAACGTAACCCCATGGAAAAACGCGTCACAATACTAGAAGTGCTTACCGAGCAAAATCAAAAATCAATCGATCGCCTCGATCGCTCGATTGCTGATCTGCGCGCTGACATGAATTGTCGATTCACTGAAGTTGATCGCAAATTTACGTGGCTAATCGGTATGCAATTCACCACGTTTATTGCAATCATCGGCATCTTTGCCAAACTCGTGAATATTTTCTAAACAGGCCTTGGCGTGCCAAGACCCCTCGCTTTATTCCCTAGGCTGAAAAATTCAATTTCAAACCCGGCCGATCCCATTTCATTGAAACAAGCTTTCCGCTCGACGAAACTGTAATGTAAGCGGTCTTCAAATCTGGGCCACCGAAGCAAATGTTGGTCACATAACCATCCGGGATTGGCACCACTCGCACGAGTTTGCCCGCAGGCGATACCACGGTAATCGTACCCGTCACCAAGGTCGCGACGCAGATGTTTCCCTCTGCATCAATGCCCATGCTGTCAAGGCGATCGTAGTGCGTGAATGCATACACTAAACGTCCGCCATGCGGCAATGGCGCAGACTGCTTCGCAACCTTGCCGGGCGCAACGATATCGAAGGCCCAAATGCGCGCTGTTTCGGTTTCAGCGATATAAATCACCTTGCCATCGGGCGACATTCCGATTCCGTTCGGCGCGCTGATTGGATATACCACCTCGGTAATCGACTTGCCATCGATCGACGCGTAATAGATACCACCATGGGCACGGGTACGGTCATACTTCTTGCCAAAGTCGGTAAAGTACATGCAACCTAAGGTATCAAAGACCAGATCATTTGGTGCCGAAAGTTTGTGCTCACCGCAGTGGGTATACAGTTTTTTTATGGTGCCCGTTGAAAGATCTAAACGATCAATCGAGCCGCCCTGATAATCAGCAGAAGGCCCCGTCGAAGCAAAGTGATTGGGCGGATACGAGTTACCGCCGTTATTACAAATATAGATCGCGCCATCAGGTCCGCGCGCTAAGCCGTTTGGGCCGCCTGGACACGCGATCATATCCACGCGACCATCAGGATAAATCCGTTGAATGCGCTGATTACGAATTTCAGTAACTAAAACCGAACCATCAGGTAACGCCAAGGGCCCTTCAGGAAATCCCATCTCGCTGGCCAGCACTTTAAATTCAGGTAGATTTGCAGTCATGATTTGTCTCCGACAATATTTTGATGTTGATTTAGTTTTGAAGAATCATTTCAGCCGCCTTCTCTGCGATCATCATGGTCGAAGCGCACGTATTGGCCGATACGATGTTAGGCATAATCGAAGCATCTACCACGCGCAAACCTTCAAGTCCATGTACGCGTAACTGTGCGTCGACCACGTTGCCTCGTTCAGAGGCAGGGCCCATACGCGCCGTACCATTCAGATGATACGAAGACGCCCCATAACGCCGAATGTAATCCAGCATTTCGTCGTCACGCTCAACTTGCACGCCCGGCATAGACTCGCCAACTGAGTATTGTGCAAGCGGTTGTGTTTTTAATAAATTACGCGCAAGTCGCATGCCATCAAGCAGCACTCTCCGATCGTTCTCGTGATCCAGATAGTTTGGCTGAATCACCGGCGCCTCAAAGGGATCCGTTGACCTTGCATGCACATAGCCCATACTTTCTGGCCGGTGTTGCCACACCCCACAAGTCATGCCCGGATACTGATCCAGCAAACCCACATAGCCTTCACGATAACTGGCCGGTGTGAACACACCTTGCAAATCAGGGCGTACCAAGCCTTGACGCGATTGCCAGAAAAAATGCACTAACGAGGGGCTCAAGGCCAAAATGCTCGGCTGTTTAAACAGCCAACGCGCAATTTGCCCCCACAACCGAGGAGCGCGTGCCAACTCGTTGATCGTGGCGACACCCTGAACCTTGGCCACCACACGAATTGAAAAATGATCTTTTAAGTGATGACCAACCCCGGGTAAATCGTGCAGCACCTGCACACCCAAACCAGCCAACACACTCGAAGGCCCAACGCCCGAAAGTTGTAATAACTTGGGTGTATTTAACGCCCCGGCACACAGCAAGACCTCTCGACGTGCGCGCACTGAATGCCTTGCACCGCCTTGCCCACCACGGACATATTCAACGCCGATCGCGCGCAAGCCCTCAAACAAAATCCTGGCCGCATGCGCTTGTGTCAACACCGTCAAGTTCGGACGCTTGCGGGCTGGCCGCAAAAATATGCGCGCAGTACTCATGCGATAGCCACGATAAATATTGCGTTGAAAATAGCCAACGCCGGCTTGCGTCGCACCGTTGTAATCGGGGTTGCGAGGAATGCCAAGCTCTTGCGCACCAGAGATAAAGGCTTCGCTAATTGGATGAATCCAATCAATATTCGTAATCGGCATCAACCCAGTGCGACCACGATACGTATCATCACCTTCGCCGATACGCGATTCGGTACGCTTAAAAAATGGCAAAATATCCTGATAGCTCCACCCTGGGTTACCGGCAGCAGCCCAATCATCAAAATCCTCAGCTTGTCCGCGGTTATAGACCAAGCCATTAATTGCGGTTGAGCCACCCAAGGTTCTACCCTGCGGTACCGAAACTCTTCTACCGCCTGTATGCTCAGTGGGTTCGGTCGAAAATGGAAAGGTCACCTTCGGATCAAAGACTTTTTTGATGTAGCCAGCAGGCATGTGCAACAGCGGATCCCAATCCGAAGGACCCGCTTCGAGCACGCATACGCTCACGTTTGGGTTTTCAGATAAGCGATTGGCTAGAATCGAACCTGCGGCGCCGCTACCCACGATCACGTAGTCAAAAGTGCCCTGCTCAAGTGCATGCCCTGCGCCCATCAGTGCGCTCCTAGATACGCTGCACGCACTTTAGGATCACGGCGCAACTCTGAGCCCTTGCCCTCGATGGTGATGCGTCCGGTCTCAAGTACATAGGCACGATCAGCAACGGCCAAGGCTTGATTTGCCATTTGCTCGACGAGCAAAATCGTGACGCCTCTTTCTTTTAATGCGCGGATAACACCAAAAATTTCTTTAACAATCAACGGCGCTAAACCAAGTGAAGGTTCGTCCATTAATAATAAACTGGGGCGAGACATCAAGGCCCGCGCAATCGCAAGCATCTGTTGTTCACCGCCAGACATTGTGCCGGCCATCTGATCTTGTCGCTCTTTAAGGCGCGGAAAAATCCTGAACTGCTCTTGCACCTCAGCGTCAATCACCGCTTGAGCCTCCTTGCG
>CALQNE010000227.1 GCA_943331855.1 Bordetella parapertussis | reverse complement strand
CGTGCCTTAAGAGCTGAAGAGCTCGGTGAAACCGTACAATCGCCCGCGCAAATGCCCGAGTTCGTTCTATCGCATAGCGATAGTCTTGAAGCCTCGGGCTTCGTTCAGCACTTAAAACTACCGCACTACGTTGATTTTCAGTCAGAACTTGAGTTAGTCAGAAAAATGCGCCTGGGCGCTAAAGACACCGAAACTTCACAAGACGATTCAGGTGTTGAACATGAATGACATTGAAAAAGGCTTTACCTCAGTAAACGCATTGACGCACTCCAACGAAAATCAGGGCGTTTCTCAACACTTCAATTTTGCCTACCTAGACGAACGCACGAAACGCATGATTCGTCGGGCGATTTTAAAAGCAGTCGCGATACCAGGCTATCAAGTGCCCTTCGGCTCACGTGAGATGCCTCTGCCCTATGGTTGGGGCACGGGTGGCATTCAAGTGACGGCTTCGGTCATTGGCCCGAAAGATATTCTCAAGGTGATCGATCAGGGATCAGACGATACGGTCAACGCGGTCAATATTCGACGCTTTTTTCAACGCACCACAAATGTTGAAATCACGACGTATACACAAGCCGCAACGCTTATTCAAACGCGTCATCGCATACCAGAAATGCCCTTGAGTGAAGACCAAGTCATCATTTATCAAGTGCCGGTGCCCGAACCCATGCAACGTCTTGAACCACGCGAGCGTGAAACACGCAGCTTGCATGGTCTTGCCGAATACGGGTTGATGCACGTGAAGCTATATGAAGATGTTGCGCGCTACGGCCACATCGCAACCACCTACGACTATCCCGTGCTTGTCAATCACCGTTACGTGATGGCTCCCTCGCCCATTCCAAAATTTGACAACCCTAAGATGCATATGAATCCAGCACTACAGCTTTTTGGTGCTGGCCGCGAAAAACGCATCTATGCAGTACCTCCCTACACCACCGTTGAAAGCCTCGGCTTTGAAGATTACCCCTTTGAGGTCCAGCAATGGGAGGCGCCTTGCGAATTATGCGGCTCAAGAATCAGCTTTTTGGACGAAGTCATTACCGACGATAACGGTGGGCGAATATTTGTTTGCTCAGACTCGGATTATTGTCAATCCAGACAGAACAGTATCGAGCAAGACTTGCCTGCTCAAACGAGTGACCACAGCAATGGAAAATAATGTAATGGTCACGTCTAAAAACGCTCCGATTCTACGCGCCACAAAACTCACTAAGCGTTACGGACAGCGTACGGCATTAATCGATGCAAGTTTTGAACTATGGTCAGGAGAGGTTCTGGCCATCGTCGGCGAATCCGGCTCTGGAAAAAGCACCTTACTGAACGTGCTCGCAGCGCGCGATCGCCCCGATGCCGGCACCGTTGAGTTTCAACTCAAAGACGGAACCATAAGCGATGTCTTTCAGATGACCGAAGCACAACGTCGCTTGCTTGCGCGCACTGATTGGGGATTTGTCCATCAAAACTCTGCCGATGGCTTGCGCATGGACGTCTCGGCCGGCGCTAATGTCGGAGAGCGCTTGATGGCGCTAGGCGATCGACATTACGGTCAGTTACGCGCCACCGCCTGCGACTGGCTCGCGCGCGTTGAAATCGATCCCTCAAGAATTGACGATTTGCCCAAGCACTTTTCGGGCGGGATGCGACAACGCTTACAAATTGCTCGCAACCTCGTGACGCGCCCTCGCCTCGTATTCATGGATGAGCCAACCTCAGGTCTGGATGTATCCGTGCAGGCCAAACTACTTGATTTATTGCGTCAGCTGACGCAACAAATGGATTTGGCCTCTGTCATTGTGACGCATGACCTAGCTGTCGCTCGTCTGCTTGCCCATCGCATGATCGTCATGCAGCGCGGTCGTATCGTTGAAACGGGATTGACCGATCAGGTGCTAGATGATCCGCAACACCCGTACACCCAATTATTAGTGTCTTCGGTGCTTCAACCATGAATACACCTCTTTTACGTCTCACGAATGTGAGCAAGCAGTTTACGTTGCACCACCAGAATGGGCTCACGCTATCCGTTTTGAATGATGTCAACCTTGAGGTTGCTGCTGGCGAATGCGTCGTGTTAGACGGCGCGTCGGGCATGGGCAAAAGCACGTTACTCAAACTGATTTACTCAAACTATCGAGTCAGTGCTGGATCGATTCAATACACAGAGAAAGATTGCGAGCCCCTTGAGCTCACGACCGCGAGTCCGCGTGCGCTCATCGACGTCCGTCGCCATCATATTGGATACGTAAGTCAGTTTTTACGTGTGATTCCACGAATTTCAACGCTTGACCTTGTGGCCGAACCGCTTTTATCAGAAACCGGACATGACGAACAAGCGATTAAGCAGGCCCGAGAAGTGGCAAGTGTCTGGTTAACGCGGTTACGGATACCTGAACGTTTGTGGGGGTTAGCGCCAGCAACGTTTTCAGGTGGTGAACAGCAACGAGTCAATATCGCGCGCAGCATGATTAAGCCGCGCGCCTTGCTATTGCTTGATGAACCAACAGCGTCGCTCGACGCACTCAATACACAAACCGTTGTAACGCTCATTCAGGAAGCAATCGCCGCCGGGGCTGCTGCGGTTGGAATCTTTCACGATCAGGCGATTGGCAAGCAACTTGCCACACGCCGTATTGACATGAACAATTTTCGGAGTATGACATGCGCGGCTCAATAGTCATTCATAACGCACGACTTATTGTGAATCATGAAATTATTCACGGCTCAGTTTCAGTCGTAAATGGTCGGATTGACTCGATCGATTCTGGAGGCAGTTCTGCGTTAGGTGCCATCGATTTTGAAGGGGATTTTTTGATGCCCGGCATGATTGAAATCCACACCGATAATTTTGAACGCCACTTGATGCCTCGTCCTAAGGTGATGTGGGCTGAGAAGCCAGCATTGATCGCACATGACGCAGAAATCGCTTGCGCGGGTATCACAACCGTCTTTGACGCGCTCGGCGTAGGCGAGGCGGATACGGAAAGCGTTCGCGGTCAGACTTGGGAGCCCGTGCTTTCGGCGCTTGACCAATACACCAAAGAAAATCTACTGCGTGCGGATCACTACATTCATGTGCGCTGTGAACTACCGGCACCTAACACGATCGAGCTTTTTGAGCCCTTTAATGGACACCCTAGGCTTGGGCTGATCTCACTAATGGACCACACTCCAGGCCAACGTCAGTGGGAAGACATCGAGCAAGCGCGTGTGTACTTTACAGGTAAAAAAGGCTGGAGCCGCGAAAAATTCGAAGACAAAGTCAGCAACGCTGCCATGCTGCAAGATCAATTTAGTGCACCGCATCGTCAGTATTTTGTCGACTACTCAACACGTACAGGCATCCATCTCGCCAGCCACGATGACACGACAGAGGCACACGTTCAGCAAGCCTTCGCCGAGGGTGCCAGCATGTCTGAATTTCCAACAACGATCGCTGCAGCGCGCTGCGCAAAAAATTTGGGATTGCTAACTGTTATGGGCGGGCCGAACGTGGTGCGCGGTGGTTCGCACTCCGGCAATGTGTCTGCCACCGAATTGGCCAAGCAAGGTTTACTAGATGTGCTCTCATCCGATTATGTTCCGGGCAGCCTGCTCGGCGCGGTCGCTCGTTTAGTACAAGAAGGCGTGATGAGTCTGCCAGATGCTATTGCCACGGTGACACGCAATCCCGCGCAAGCAACCGGTTTACACGATCGCGGTGCCCTTGAAATTGGTTTTAGAGCTGATCTGGTGCGCATGCGCATGCATGAAGCCACCGGTCAAGCAAGCCAGGCTTTCGCTCGCTCGGTGTGGCGTGAAGGTATTCAAGTCGTTTAATTCTAGGTTCTGGTTGTACTTAGTCTGTTCGACGCGCCCTCTTTCAATATTCACATAACTGTAAAGCATTTGTCATGTCACTTAGACATACTAACAAGCTCCGAACGAAGGACTCATGCTATGACTGCTGCCCTACGCATCACCCATCTGAACAAGCACTTTAACGAACAAAAGCCCGCGCTTTGTGACATCAGTCTATCTGCAAATCGCGGTGAGATGATTGCACTGATCGGAGCCTCTGGCTCAGGTAAGTCGACTTTACTTCGCCATATCGCGGGGTTGCTTACCGCAGATCCAGTCAAAGGATCTTCAATTGAAGTGGCTGGTTCGGTCATTCAAAAAGACGGTCAGATCGCTTCTGATATTCGTGCTTCAAGGGCGAAAGTCGGTTTCGTCTTTCAGCAGTTTAATTTAGTTGATCGCCTGTCGGTCATGACAAATGTTTTAGTCGGGCTCTTACACCGTTTGCCTTTGTGGCGCAGTCTGTTGGGGCTATTTAATCAAGCTGAACGTACCCTCGCGTATCAAGCCCTTGCACGCGTTGGGATCCAAGATTGCCATGGCCAGCGCGCCTCAACGCTTTCGGGCGGGCAACAGCAACGCGCCGCCATTGCACGCACGCTCGTGCAAGGTGCAGATTTAATTTTGGCCGATGAACCTATAGCCTCGCTTGACCCCGAGTCATCGCGCAATGTCATGGAAATTTTGGCACGCATCAATCGCGAAGATCAATGCACTGTCATCGTGTCGCTTCATCAGGTTGAGATCGCACTGAAATACTGCCCTCGTGTCGTCGCCTTGCATCAAGGGAAAATTGTCTTTGATGGCGCTGCCGCTGCGTTAACACCCGAACTACTGCGCGAGCTGTATGGGGTCCAAGTCGAAGAACTATTTGCACCGCTCAGCGCTACGCAAAAAGTCACGAGCACACACCCACATTTAAATCCGGTCATGTCATTTTCCCAAGCCGCTTAACCCGAGCTTTCATTTATAGGAGTCTACTCAATGCTAAACAAATTATTGGCACTAGCCATCCTTTCGATCGCGCCGATCGTTTACACACAAGGTGCGCAAGCGCAAGAGATTAACTTCGGTTTGATATCGACCGAATCCAGCCAGAACTTAAAGCAAAACTGGTTGCCACTGTTCGCCGACCTTCAGCGTCAAACCGGGATTAAAGCTAATCCATTTTTTGCGTCAGACTATGCCGGAATTATTGAAGGCATGCGCTTTAAGAAGGTACAGGCAGCTTGGCTTGGTAACAAGTCTGCCATGGAGGCCGTTGATCGCTCGGGCGCTGAGGTCTTTGCACAACAGATCTCTGCTACAGGAACACTCGGCTATTACTCGCACTTGGTCGTGCACCGCGATAGCCCGTTGAACTCGGTTGAAGATGTTTTAAAAAATGCCAAATCACTGAGCTTTGGTAACGGTGACCCAAATTCGACTTCTGGCTTTCTGGTTCCTGGCTTTTACGTCTTTGCCAAAAATAATGTAGATCCGAAAAAGATTTTCAAAGTTACACGCGCAGCAAATCACGAAACAAACTTGCTAACAGTTGCATCCAAGCAAGTTGATGTCGCCACGGCCAATAGTGAAGCCTTAGAAAAACTTGAAGCGCTTCAACCTGCAAAGTTCAAAGAGATCAAAGTGATCTGGACATCGCCACTCATTGCCTCTGATCCGCTGTTGATGCTGAAGGATTTGCCTGAGGCGACTAAGCAAAAACTCAAAGAGTTTTTCTTTAACTACGGCAAAACCGACGCCAAGGAAAAAGAAATCTTAATGAATATTAATAAATTGGCTGGATTTCAACCCTCTACGAACGCGCAACTCATCCCTATTCGCGAGCTAGATTTGTTTAGCCAGCGCTTAAAAATTGAGAATGACGAGGGTATGAACGCTGCAGATAAAAAAGCCAAACTCGCTGAACTTGACAGCAAACTTGCAGCGTTGAAACAGTAATTTCATGAACGCATCGACCTCAGCCTCTACGTTGTCAGCACCCGCCCCAAGCAAGCATAGTCTTCT
>CALQNE010000226.1 GCA_943331855.1 Bordetella parapertussis | reverse complement strand
TTTAGTCTTGCCGTTATTAGTGTTTTGTGCAGATGGATCGGCGCAAACGAAGCCACCAGGTGCTTTTGCAACGGTGAACGGTGTGTCGGTGCCACAGTCTTTAGTTGATCAAAATGTGAAAGTGAATATCGCACAAGGTCAAAAAGACACGCCTGAGCTGCGGCAAGTGATTCAAGATGAATTGGTGAACCGTGAGGTGCTGGCTCAAGAATCGACACGGTTAGGGCTCGATAAAACACCGGATGCGCAGACGCAGTGGGCGCAGGTGCGTCAGACCTTTATGGTTGAGTTGTTGCTCAATGATTACATATTGCGTAATCCAATTGCGGAGGCGACTCTCAAGGCCGAGTACGATCGACAGATGGCGCTGATGAAAGATCAGCAACAGTACCAGTTGAGCTTAATCGTGACCCCGACCGAGGATGAGGCCAAGGCCGTTTTAGCGCGGCTTCGCAAAGGCGAGGTATTTTCAAAGCTGGCGCTCGAGAAATCGCTTGATCCAAGCAAAAAAGACGGGGGTAATGTCGGTTGGGTGGTGCCTGCCCAGATCTTGCCAGCGATTTCGAATGTGATGGTGAACTTAGTGAAGGGCGCGTTGGCCGCGGCACCGATTCAAACCCCTGCCGGCTGGAATCTAATCAGGCTCGAGGATATTCGCCTCTTCAAAGCGCCTACGTTTGACGAAGCAAAAAATGATATTCGACAAATGTTGGTGCAGAAACAGCGCTTTGAATACGTAAAAAAATTACGCGACACTGCCAAGATCGTGCAGTAACGCCCATTTGATGATTGGTGCCCCCGGCGAGAATCGAACTCACAACCGCTCGCTTAGAAGGCGAGTGCTCTATCCAATTGAGCTACGGGGACAACGCGGCACTATTCTAACGCCTCTGCTCTATTTTTATTAAAGCGCTATGTCGCAACTATTTGTGGTGCATCCCGAAAACCCTCAAAGTCGTCTGCTCAAACAGGCCGCTCAATTGCTGCTTGATGGGGGTTTGGTTGCCGTACCAACAGACTCAAGCTACGCCATTGTGGCCAGACTAGACGATAAGGGGGCAGCCGACGCTTTGCGCAAGTTGCGTGGTTTGGATGATCGGCATCACCTCACGATTCTGTGTCGTGACTTAGCTGAAATCAGTCAGTTTGCACGGGTCGATAATGCGCAGTATCGGCTGCTTAAACTCGCGACGCCAGGGCCATGGACGTTTATTCTTGAGGCTTCGCGCGAGGTACCTCGTCGCGTGTCGCACCGGTCGCGTAAAACAATCGGGATTCGCGTTCCTGCGCATCCCGTGACGCTAGGCTTGCTTGAACAGGCCCAAACCCCCTTGCTATCGACTACCCTGATTCCCCTGGGCGATACGATTGCGTTAAATGATCCGACCGAAATTCGCGAGCGCTATCAGCATGTGCTGGCGGCTGTGATTGATGCGGGTGCTTGTGCGCTTGAGTCGACGACGGTGATTGATCTGACCACCGTTCCTCCCGAGGTGCTTCGCCACGGGCGAGGCGATCCCAGCCTGCTAGGGCTTGATTAAGCTCTACAATCCCCCCATGGAAGACTTGATTCAAACTCTGGCGCTTTACGCGCTGCCCGTATTGCTGGCCATCACCTTGCACGAGGCAGCTCATGGCTACGTTGCTAAACTGTTCGGCGATCCTACGGCCTCGCTTGCAGGCCGCGTGAGTCTCAATCCAATCAGACACATTGATCCGATTGGTACGCTTGCCGTCCCAATCGGTATTTTGGCCATGTCCAGCCTTTTTGGTGGCGGCTTTCTGTTCGGCTGGGCCAAGCCTGTTCCAGTCGATTTTGGCCGCTTGCGTCGGCCTAAACAGGACATGCTTTGGGTGGCGTTGGCCGGCCCGGGCGCCAACCTGCTGATGGCGATTCTTTGGACGCTCTGTCTGCGGCTGTTGTTTGATGCCGGCGAGCGTGCGGGCTTCTGGTTCGAGATGGCACGCGTAGGGATCCATATTAATTTGGTGCTTATGGCATTGAATTTGTTACCTATTTTGCCTTTAGATGGGGGGCGGGTGTTGTTTAGTTTGCTACCCAACCGACTGGCGTGGCAATACAGTCGTATCGAACCCTATGGCATGTGGATTGTGATTGCTTTGCTCGCCACGGGCATGCTCAGTGCACTTCTTAATCCACTGGTGGCGGTGGGCGAACAGTTCGTTCGTCTTTTTTTATAGATTGCCTCGCAATCCGGTAAACTGTTGTACTAACTCTTTATAGGCGCCGTTGCGCCTTGACTCGCCTTGCGGATCCATTTATGGCCACGATTTCGACCTCTAAATTACCCCACTTCACCGGAAGCATGGTTGCGCTCGCGACACCCATGCATCCTGACGGCAGCATCGATTATCAAAGCCTCGAGGCTTTAATCGACTGGCATGTGCAAGAAGGGACCGACGCACTTGTGATTGTCGGCACGACAGGCGAGTCGCCTACCGTCAGCGTTGATGAACACGCCGAAATCATCCGCGTTGCGGTTGTGCATTCGGCAGGCCGAATCCCAGTTATTGCAGGGGTCGGTGCAAACTCCACCAGCGAGGCGATTCATCTGGCTTCGCATGCACGTAAAGTTGGTGCAAAGGCTGGGTTGTCTGTGGTGCCTTACTACAACAAACCCTCTCAAGAGGGAATGTATCAACACTTTAAAGCCGTACAAGAGGCTGTTGATTTGCCGACCATCCTCTATAACGTTCCTGGCCGCACCGTTGCCGACTTGGCGCATGACACTGTGCTGCGTTTGGCGCGCGTGCCAGGCGTCATTGGCATCAAAGATGCGACGGGTGATATTGGTCGGGGTGCTTTATTGATTCGTGATTTACCCTCTGATTTTCTGGTGCTAAGCGGCGATGATGCAACGGCTGCTGCGTTGATGTTGTTGGGCGGCAGCGGCAATATTTCAGTCACCGCGAATATCGCGCCTCGCGCCATGCATGATCTGTGCAGCGCTGCCTTAAAGGGTGACCTTGAGACGGTTAAGCGTTTGAATAATTTGCTAGGCCCACTTAACAAGCTGCTGTTTGTCGAGGGCAATCCGGTACCGGTTAAATGGGCGTTGGCTCAGATGGGGCGTATTCCAACCGGAATCCGCTTGCCTCTGGTCCAGTTAGGTGCTCAATTTCATGCTCCCTTGCGAGCAGCAATGTTAGAGGCGGGGTTGCTTTAAGATGAAAAGCTTGTCGAACCAAAAAACGTGTGCAACGCTCGTCGCGCTATTCGCGACCTTTGCGCTGTTGAGCGGCTGCTCCCAGCTTCGCTCGGTCATGAGCGGTGATGACTCGATTGATTATAAAAGTGTCGTTCGCGCCGACCCCCTAAGTATTCCTCCCGATCTCACGCAGGCTGCGAGCGATCCTCGCTATCGCGCTGCCGCTGGCAGCACTACGTTTTCGCAGTACCAACTGGCGCAGGCTGGTGGTAAAGGCGTACCAAGCTCAGCGCAGTCGGGTGTGTTGCCGACACGCAGTGATATGCGTGTGATGCGCGATGGTGAGTTGCGCTGGCTGTCTGTTGACATGTCGCCCGAAAAAGTATTTTCGATGACGGCTGATTTCTGGACTGAACGCGGATTCACGCTTGACGTCACGGATCCTAGAGCCGGTTTAATGGAGACGAACTGGGCTGAAAATCGGGCAAAAATTAGTGAAAGCTGGTTGCGTCAGGCTTTAGGCTCGGTCATTGACGGTTTGTACGATAGCGGGACGCGCGATAAGTTTCGTACTCGTATAGAACGTGCAGGCAATCGCACTGAAATCTATATCTCACATCGGCACATGGAAGAAATCGCCAAGGTTACGCTCCAGGATGTTCAAACCCTTTGGGCGAATGCAAAAGAAGATCCCGGCCTCAACGCGGCGATGCTAGCCAGGCTGATGGTGTTCTTGGGCGAAGATATCGATGGCGCCCGTAAAAAGATGGCCCAGTCCATGCCTAGTGCGCAAGACCCTAAAGTGACCGCACCTGCGAACGACAAGAGCCTGCTACTGGTTGCCGAGCCGTTTGATCGGGCTTGGCGTCGTGTAAGTGTGGCGCTCGATTCGGGTGGTTTTTCGGTAGATGATCGTGACCGTACAGCGGGGGATTTCTACGTGCGCTATGTCGATACGGATACTGGCGAAAAACGTGAAGAGCCTAGTTTATTTGCACGTTTGTTTGGTTCAAAAGATCCTGCAAAAGCACCAACGTATCGTATCCATTTGGTACAGCAGGGCAATCAGACCGAAATCACGGTGATCGATCCGAAGGGTGTGCGCGATACCAGTGCAACGGCACAACGGTTATTAAGTGTTTTAGCAAGCAAGCTCTAGTTTTTTTGTAGTCCTTTAAAAAGCGCGATGGTTTTGGCCTTCGCGCTTTTTTTATGTCCTAGCCGTGAACCAAAATGGTGCATTTTTAGACAGCACAGAGGTCTATCTTTTTGCTGTGCTTACAATTAAGCTTTGGCACACAATCTATTCTTGAATTTAATTTATGCATCCCGGTGATCAGCGACATTGGTCTTCTGACCCAGCCCCTCAGGGTGCTGAGTCGACGCTTGCTTCGTGGGCCGCGCGTTTAGCGCTTGACTTTAATCTTGACCCAAATCACCCAGGCGTTAAAACGCGTTTGTCGCATCAGCATCTTGGGCCACTGCGAATTCAAAAGGCGTTATACCCCGAGGGCCCATCTCCGTGTCACGCGATCATTGTTCATCCACCAGGCGGAATCGCAGGTGGTGATCGGCTCGAAGTGTTGATCAACAGTCGGCGCGGTAGTCACGGTTTGGTCACGACACCCTCTGCGGCAAAGTGGTATGGCGCAGAGGCTTCGCTTGAAGCTTCACAGTTGATTGATATTGACTTGCAAGGGGCGTTCGAATGGTTGCCTCAAGAAACAATTATTTTTAATCGCGCGCGCGTTCGCTCTGATTTGCTTGTGCGCGTGGGTGAGCAGGGTGCAATGCTTGGTTGGGATCATTTAATTTTTGGGCGTCATGCCTCTGGTGAATCATTTGCTGAAGGGCATTTTCGCCAATCATTAAAAATCGAAATCGATGAACAACTGGTTTGGCATGATCGCTTAGCGCTGTCGGGTCAAGATGCTTTGTTCGCGTCGCCCGTCGGGCTGCGTGGGCATTACACCTGTGCGACGATGTGGGCCATCTTGCCTGCAACAAAAATATGGGATGAGGCGACGGTACTGGCCTTGCGCGAGCAGTCTGCGCAGATGGCTTGGACGATTCTTCATCCACGGTTATTGGTAGGCCGTTTGCTCGCTGAGCCGCTCGAACTTAAATTGTTGTTACAACGCGCCTGGGGGCTCTTGCGACCTATGGCGTTAGGTTTGCCCGCAGTTGCACCACGGTTGTGGGCAACTTGATCATTAAAGTTGTTAAGGAGTACCTATGGATCTGACACCGCGCGAAAAAGATAAGTTATTAATTTTTACTGCAAGCTTGCTGGCTGAGCGCCGACGTGCACGCGGTTTGAAACTCAATGTCCCCGAAGCGATCGCGATGATTTCGGCGGCCATCATGGAAGGTGCGCGAGACGGGAAAACCGTTGCCGAGCTCATGAGCGATGGCCGCAATATTTTGAATCGGCAGGATGTGATGGAAGGTGTCGCAGAGATGATTCCAGATATTCAGGTTGAGGCGACGTTTCCGGATGGCACGAAGCTTGTCACTGTGCATCAACCCATTCAGTAAGGATCAAAGATGACTACTACTCCTATTGTTCCGGGCGAAATGATTGTGGCGCCTGGAGAAATCGAAATCAATGTTGGTCGCGCGCTGATTAAGGTGCTGGTGGCGAATACGGGCGATCGTCCCGTACAGATTGGATCGCACTATCACTTTGCTGAAACCAACGCGGCCTTGCGCTTTGATCGCAAGTTGGCCACTGGGTTTAGGCTGAATAT
>CALQNE010000225.1 GCA_943331855.1 Bordetella parapertussis | reverse complement strand
GCAGTCGAAATCGGAATTAAACCTGCCTTCGTTTGTGCTTCCAGCGCGCTGAGTAGGCCGCGTTGCTGAAGGGCAGGCATTCTCCCGCCTTTGATCAGCTGAGAAAGCTGAACGACAAACTCGATTTCTCTGATACCGCCTTCGCCAAGCTTAATGTTGCGTTGCGTATCGAGCCCAGGGCGCATGAGCGATTTTTGTTGCAGATCAAGACGAATACGCTCTCTGAGCGTACGCAGCGCAGCCAGGGTATCAAAGTCAAAATATTTTCGATAGACAAAAGGTTGACGCAGACTTTCGAATTGCTGCACGTGGGCGATCGCATCGCTATCATCAAAGGCCCGAGCTGGAATGACCCGCGCTTTGAGCCAGGCATAGCGTTCCCACTCGCGGCCTTGCGTAAACAAATACTGTTCGAAGGCATCCAGGCTCCAGGCCAAGGGTCCTGAGTCGCCGTCTGGACGTAAGCGTAGATCGGTTCTGAAGACCTGCCCGTGGGCATCAAGTTCTGATAAAACAGGCATCATGCGTCGGGTGAGGCGGCCATAGAACTCGTGATAACTTAACGGTCTTGGCCCTTCGGTTTCACCTTCTTCAGGGTAGAGCATGACCAAGTCAATGTCTGACGAGACGTTAAGCTCTGCACCACCGAGTTTTCCCATTCCAATAATGAGCATTTCTTGTGAGCGACCCGTCATGGCGTCCATAGGCTTGCCATGGATGGCCACAAGGTCGTGCATAATCGTTCGATAAGCCTGTTCAACGCAGCGGTCTGCCAAGGTCGTCATGGCGCCAACCACCTCTTCTAGCGAGGCCAGACCGCCCAGATCGCGCACCATCAGTAAAAAAAAGGTTCTTTTTCGCAGCGCGCGTAATACGCGGCGACACGTTGGCAGATCGAGCACGGCACTGCCAATCGGAGCTTGCGCGAGCTCTGTAAACCACTGGTGCAGGCGCTCAGTGGTGACCGGACTTAAATACTCTTGCTCGAGCCATTGCGCAAAGTCAGGGTCACCGACAGATAGGCGACGTAAGGCCCCAGACCAGACTAACGCAGACGAAAATTCAAGATTAGGCATGCTTTGAGTGGTGCTGCGATCCAAGAATGAAAGTCGCCCTAGCCAAGTAGGTTACAAGCTTGAACAATACCCTATAGAATGTGACTTAACAAAAATATTTCAATTCTGCCGTTTTGCGACCTGTTAAACACTTACTACGCTTCGTTCTGATAAGCCTGCTGCTGCTGTATTTTACGGCTGCGGCGACGATGTTGACGGTGCGTTATTGGGTGCTACCCCGAATTAATGAATGGCGACCTCTGGTCGAACAACACCTATCTCAGGCGGTAGGATCCAAAGTTTCGATTGAAGAGATTTCCGCAGAGTGGTCCGGTTTAAATCCGACCCTGTCGGTTCGGCAACTTTCGATTCATGAGTCGGATGGCGCTGTCTTAATCCAAGTTCCTGACGCCTTTGCGATAGTTTCCTGGAGAAGTTTGCTTGAGTTCGATCTTCGCCTGACACGCCTCGAGGTCAACGGCGTTGATCTTGCAGCGACTCGCCATCCTGATGGAGCGATATCGGTTGCAGGTCATCGCCTCGTTGCCCATTCAAATGAACAGCTCAAACTCGATCGCGACACGCTCGCGGTACGTTGGTTGTTGGATCAAGGCGAAATCTTTATCCGTCAAGCGCAGCTTCGCTGGACGGATCAATTGCGGCAGGCTCCAGTGTTAAACCTGTCGCAGATTGATTTGAGCTTGACCAACAGTTTGTTTCGCCACGAGCTTCGACTGGTCGCTTCTTTGCCAGAGTCCGTCGGCCGACGAATTGAACTGGTGGCGAAAACTGAAAATAGCCTCACTCAGCTTGCGCCTAATCCAAAACGCGAAGCCGAAATTTACCTAGAAGTTCAAGAAATACAGCTTGGTGAGTTGGCCCCCTGGGTTGATTTGCCAGAAGTCTCTGGCGTGATCGCCGCACGAGTTTGGATTGATGTTCAGCAAGGCTTGTTGGGCCAAACAGTCTTAGAGATCTCTGGAAAAAGGATCGCGTTACCACTTGCTGTAAATGAGAAGGCAGCATTGTTTGCACAGACCGGACAAATGCGCTTAACCGGTTGGCTGGCAGATCTGTTGCCAGATGCGCGCTGGCCCCTACTTGGTCGTAGCGCAAATCAGCAAGGCCTCGCCTTCAGCGCCACAACCTCCGAGCTCAAGATTGATAGCGACTTGTTCGCGCCCTCTGAGCTTAACCTCGGTGATGTCACAGCACGCGCAAAAATTTTTAAGACTTCAACAGGCGAGCTATCGATTGATTCGGCGCAGCTAGACTTGAAGTCGCCTGAGCTCGCAGCCCAACTGCAGGGGTCGTGGGTGTCTGATCAAGCCACAAAATTAGGTCGGATTAATCTGACCGGCATGATTTCGAAAGCGCCCGTAAATAAGTTGCACCAATACCTTACGACTTCGGCGCCCTCCGATGTCCGTACGTTTTTGCGTAGGGCCATGACCCAGGGTGAGCTGATACAAACCGCAGTGACCTTGAAAGGCGATCTCGAACATTTTCCGTTTGATCAGCCCGGTGACACCGGCGTGTTGCGCTTCGAGGGGCAGTACCGTGGGATGTCCGTGGTTTACGATCCAAGCGGTCCGGGCGAGCCGAACTGGCCCCAGTTGACTCAAGCGCAGGGCAAAATGACGGTTGATCAGTTCTCGTTGAACCTGCAGGCAGAGCGCGCGGCACTCATCGATATCAGCGGTGCGCGCATTGACGTCAGCAAAATGCAAGTATCAATTGCTAATTTGATGTCGCAACCCCTGTTGAAGATTGATGCGGTGTTGGATGGTCAGGCCAGAGATTATCTGACGGTGCTGCGTCAGGCGCCGCTTCCAGGCGCGATCAAGCCTGCACTTGAAGGTCTTGAGGCCGTCGGTGCGTTGACCGTACCCCTAGCGATTCAGCTCAAACTCGACACGGATGAAGCGCCCCGTTTTCAGGGGCGAGTAAACGTTTCGGGTGCCACTATCCGCTTGGGGCACGAGGCTCCCTCTCTTGAAAACATGCGTGGTGTCATCGAGTTCACCGATCAAGCCGTGCGTACAGATAATCTCACTATTCAATTTTTGGGGGGCGAGTCGCGCGTGCAAGGCGGCTGGACTCCCGAAGTCTTCAACCTTCAGGCTGAAGGCTTGTTGACAATTGCGGCGTTAAACGAGTTCGCAGGTGCCAGGGCGCTGCTGCCCTTAAGTGGTCAAAGTCGCTACAAGCTACAACTGGCGCCGACTAAAGACAAAGGCTACGAGGCGGTGCTGAATTCCACGCTCGAGGGGCTTGCTGTGAACTTGCCTGCACCGCTGGGTAAGACCGCTCAAGATCGTCTTGCTCTAAACGTTCGTTGGTTAGCATCGCCAGTTAAAAATGATTTTCGCCACACGCTGTCATTTAGTGCAGGTCAGCTCATCAACGGTCGTTTTGAACGGGCGGCGGCCGCGCGGCCAGTTCCATTTTTTTCACGCGCCGCGATTACGATGGGTGCGCCCGCACAATTACCGGCCAGCGGCGTCGCCCTTGATCTAACGCTCAACAAAATTGACTTCGAGGATTGGAGCGCTCTATTCGAGCAAGTGACCAATGAACCCAAACGTACCTCGGCAGAAAGCATGCGGGTGTTTCCGCGTTTAAACAATGTCCGATTGCGTTCTCCCCACTTTGTGTGGGCCGACTTGAGTTTTACAGCGCTCGATGTGTCGCTGACGCAGACCAAGCCCGATGAGTGGTCGAGCCGAATCACCTCGAAAGAAACAGAAGGGGTGGCCACTTGGCGCGCCGCTGCAGGTGCGCTAGATGGGCGGGTTACTGCAAAATTTTCAAAGCTCACCTTGGGTGCAGCCGATACGGGTGAAACCGAAGCACTCAAAATAGATGTGATTGAGAAGCATCAGTGGTCGGATATTCCTGCCATCGATCTCACGATTGATGACTTCACACTCTTTGGCAGTCAACTCGGCAAGGTACGTTTAGTAGGTGCAAATCAGCAGCGCCATGAGCTCTGGACAATAGAGCAACTAGACATCCAAAATCCGTATGCCACAACGGTCGCCTCGGGGCAGTGGCGTTTGAAAGGGCCTACACGGGGTGTTCGTTTAAACGCCGAGGTGACAGTGAGTGATCTGGGCCGCTTCTCTGCCCAGATGGGACATCCAGATCGAGTCAAGGGCGGTCAGGGTCGTCTCGAAGCGCAAATTGATTGGGTGAATTTTCCCTGGACGTATAGCTATCAGGGTTTAAGTGGTTCAGCTAAGGTTGCACTAAAGCAAGGGGTGTTTGAGCACGTGAACTCGCGTAGCGCTCGACTCTTAGAGTTATTGTCGCTTCAGTCCCTGCAAAGGTTACTCAGTTTTAACTTTCGCCCTGACAACGAGTTTAAAGACGGCTTCCCCTGGAATTCTTTGACGGGCAACTTTGAAATTACCAAGGGCGTTGTGCAAACCAGTGATCTGACGATCAATAGTCCAATTGCCAGTATCTTGTTAACGGGCCGCTCTGATTTAGATAAAAAACGTTGGGACATGGAGGCAGATGTCCGGCCACTCTTCGATATGAGCGGCGCCGCACTGGCGACGGCTTTTGCTGTCAACCCGATCGCAGGTCTTAGCGCGTTGGCGACGCAGTTTTTATTGCGCAATCCAATCGAAAAGGCAATGACTGTTAAATATGCGGTGACTGGGCCCTGGGATGATCCTAAGATCGAGGCACGCGGGGCACCCGAACCTGTGTCGACGCCAAATCGTCGACCGTCAGGCCCTGGTAACTAACCCTCTTTAGCGCTTCATTAACTCAAAGAACTCATTGTTGTTCTTTGTTGAGCGCATCTTATCTAGAATGAATTCCATCGACTCGACGTCATCCATGTCGTGAATAAATTTGCGAAGCACCCATACCTTTTGCAAGAGATCGGGCTTGATCAGCAACTCTTCACGACGCGTACCTGACTTGTTCAGATTAATCGCAGGGTAGACGCGTTTTTCAGCCAAACGACGCTCAAGGTGAATCTCAGAGTTACCTGTACCCTTGAATTCTTCGTAAATCACTTCGTCCATTCGGCTACCAGTTTCAATAAGCGCCGTGCCGATGATGGTGAGCGAGCCACCTTCTTCAAGGTTACGCGCTGCGCCAAAAAAGCGCTTTGGACGTTGCAACGCATTGGCATCGACGCCGCCAGTCAATACTTTGCCCGAGGCAGGTACGACGGTGTTGTAGGCGCGGGCTAGCCGGGTAATTGAATCGAGCAGGATGACGACGTCTTTTTTCATTTCGACCAGTCGTTTTGCGCGTTCGATCACCATTTCGGCTACTTGCACGTGGCGCGTAGCGGGTTCGTCGAAGGTTGAGGCAACAACTTCGCCGCGCACCGTGCGCTGCATTTCAGTAACCTCTTCTGGACGCTCGTCGATCAACATCACGATCATGACAGCGTCTGGAAAATTATCGGTAATCGCATGTGCAATGTGTTGCATCATGACGGTTTTGCCTGACTTGGGGCTGGCGACGATCAGACCGCGTTGGCCTTTACCAATAGGCGCAAAAATATCAAGAATGCGACCAGTGAGATTTTCTTCGCTTTTGATATCGCGTTCAAGCGGCATCACTTTATCGGGGTGTAGCGGGGTCAGGTTCTCGAACATGATGCGATGCTTGATCGCTTCAGGCGCATAGCCATTGACCTTATCGACTTTAACCAAGGCAAAATAGCGTTCGCCATCTTTTGGGGTGCGTACTTCGCCCTCAATCGAATCGCCGGTATACAAATTAAAGCGACGAATTTGTGAAGGCGAAATATAAATATCGTCGGTACTGGCCAGATACGAGGTATCGGGCGAGCGTAAAAAGCCAAACCCGTCGGGTAAGACCTCTAAAACGCCATC
>CALQNE010000224.1 GCA_943331855.1 Bordetella parapertussis | reverse complement strand
CCGCCGCCGGTCGTCAAAAACAATTAGTCTTTGGTCATCGTTGCGATATCAATAAACCAACTTTTCGGTTGGACAACATTTTTGACTTTAGGACTCATGGCGCGTGGGCCAACGTCATGCGCAATCCAGACGAAAGCAGTTTCGTCGACGATTTTTGCATGCAGTTTTGCCAGTGCTTCGTCACGCCCTTTTTCTTCAAAGTTTGTGCGAGCATTTGCAACGAGCTGATCAAGTTCTGCGCTGCCAAAGTAACCCCAGTTGTTTGAAACAGGCGGGAACGCTTTGGTGCTTGAGAAACGAACCATTGCAAAAAATGGATCCATTGCCGAGAAGCTGACGTTCGTGGCGGTGGCACCGTTGGCGGCTGGATCTTTAGCACCCAAGCGCCAGCTGTTGAACATGGTGTTCCATTCAATCACATCAAACTGAATGTCAAAGAAACACTGCTTGAGTGACTGTTGCACAAATTCGTTCATCGGTAAGGGCATCATTTGCCCTGAGCCTGAGGCAGAGATTTGCACTTTTGTCTTCATGGGTTTAGCGGTCGAGTACCCCGCATCTGTCATGAGTTTTTTGGCAGCGGCCGGATCGTACTTAATTTCAAAGGCTGGATTACCCCACCATGGGTGTCCTGGTGGGAAGGTTCCTTTGGGGATTTCCATCATGTCGCCAAGCAAGCTCTTGAGGCCGGCGCGGTCGACGCACAGGTTAGCGGCTTGACGTACGCGCTTGTCTAACCAAGGCGAGCCGTCAGCAAACGAGAGTTGCCAGGGCCAAACGTGAGGCTGAGCATTGCTATAGATCGTGAAGCCACGCTGTTTAATTTGAGCCATGGCATCGGGGGCCGGGGCTTCAATCCAGTCGACTTGACCTGAAAGCAGGGCTGCCGTGCGTGCGTTCGCCTCGGGCATTGGGATCATGACGACGCGGTCAATTTTTGGAACACGTTTGGGATCCCAATAGTCTTTGTTTGCGGCCAGTTCTAGGCGCTCACGCGGAACAAAGCGTGTCATCTTGAACGGACCCGAGCCTGACGCATCTGCGGCAAAGGCGGTCCAGGCTTGTTTTGAACGCTCTGCAGGATCCGTCACCGTAGCAGGAACGGCCTTAAGCTTCTCGTTCCACTTGGCAGGTGAAGCCATAAACAAATTGGTTAAATTGATTGGCAAAAACGAGTCAGGCTCGCTGGTCGTGAGCTCAACCGTCATGTCGTCAATTTTTTTAGCGCTTCTTAACGTCGGCATGCGTGAGGCGGTCGCCCCGACTTGGCTGGCGTCAAAATGCTCGGCGGCTTTGTCTAAAACTTTTTGAACGTTCCAGACCACGGCATCGGCATTGAAGGCTGAGCCATCATGAAATTTCACACCAGGGCGTAATTTGAAAACCCATTTGGTTTTGTCATTGGCACTGACTTCCCATGACAGGGCAACGCCCGGGATCACCACGCTTGCAGCATCTGTTTTTGTCAGATCCCACTGCGTCAGTGAGTCATACATTGGGATGCCAGTGAAGCGATTGCCTTCAAAGCCTTGATCTGGCTGCCCTAAAGTTCTGGGGACATCGGCGGCCGTCATTGCGATCGTCAGAGTTTTGTTTTGTGCCAACGCGGGTTGCAACGAGGCTGCGGCTAGAATAGTTGCCAATACGGTTAACCGTATTGGGGTCATGCCAGAGCGGGCAAACGAAAAAACTTTTTTCATGAAATCTCCGGGTGGTTTAATAGCAAGTCTTAAAAAAGTATTGAAAATATTTCGACTAACTGGTGTGATTGTCACTAAGCAATTAGCGTGCCATGATTTAGACAAAATTGTCTTAGTTCGGCATGTTTCTGAGTTTGGAGTTCAAAAGAAATCCTTTCTCTGTATGCTTGGTCGCTCAAACATTGTCACCAAGGGGTGATTTTTTTGTCTCGTGCGACATTTTGGTGCGTTCACTTTAATTCTGCAGTATTTTTAACCATTTTGGTGCAACACACTGCTTGCACTTGTAACGAAATTTAACTGAACTTTCGATATGAAAATACTCCTGATAAACCCGAACACGACCCAATCCATGACCGAAGGCATTGCTCAAGGCGCACGTGCCGTGGCAAGTTCTGATACTGAAATCATCGCGGTTCAGCCCAGTTTTGGGCCACTTTCTATTGAGGGGCACTATGATGAGGCCTTTGCTGCGGCGGGTGTTGCTGAACAAGTCCGCCTGGGCGAGTCGCTTCACCCTGATGCGGTTGTGATTGCTTGTTTTGGCGATCCCGGTCTTGAAGCGGCGCGTGAGGCTACGCATGCACCAGTTTTGGGCATTGCCGAGGCCGCTTTTCATGCTGCCAGTATGGTAGCAACGGGATTTTCAATTGTTACAACTATGACACGTACTTGCATTATTGCCGAGCGACTGGTTCAGCGTTATGGTTTTGAGCATCAGTGCCGGGGTGTCCACGGTACCGATATCCCAGTACTTGCTCTCGAAGATGGGGGCGAGGCGATCCTGAACCAGATCGAGCAGGCGGCGCGTGAGGCCTTGAGCCGCGATCGCAGCGGCGCGATTGTGCTTGGCTGTGCGGGTATGACTGCGCTTTGTCACACGCTAACCAAGCGTTTAGGGGTGCCCGTCATTGATGGTGTTGCTGTCGCTGTTAAATTCGCTGAGGCACTCGCTGCGCTAGGGCTGGGCACGAGCAAGGTGGGTGACTATGCCACTCCCTTGGCCAAGACCTATACGGGTTGGGCGGCGCCCTTGGGTTGGCCGAGTGATCGTCGATCGTGATTGTTGCAACGCAGCAATTTAAGCCGTTTTGTCCGACTCAGCGTGATTTGCTTTGTTAAGCCGTACACAATCTTTATTTGCAGTGCATCTGGTGGCGGTGTTGTTCGGTTTCACTGGCATTTTGGGTGAACTGATTACCGCAGACGCGCTATTTATTACCTGGGGTCGAGCGGGCTTCGCGGTTGCCTCGCTTGCCCTGTTTGGGCGGGTTTTGTTAACCCAACCGCTGCATACCTTGTTGGGCCATGGCCGTTGGCTGGTTTTACTCAGCTCGGGTGTGATGCTGACGATTCATTGGGTGACATTCTTTGTCTCTGTCAAAGTGGGTGGAATCGCCATTGCGACTCTGGGTTTTGCCAGCTTTCCAGCGTTCATCACGCTCCTTGAGTGGGGTCTCTTACGTGAAAAAGTGACCCGTGCCGAATGGGTCCGGCTTTGGCTTGTCAGTCTCGGTTTACTGCTGATTACGCCTTCGTTTGATCTGTCGGATGTAGGTACTGAGGGCCTGCTGTGGGGGCTGTTGTCAGGCGCTGGGTTCGGCGTGTTGGCTGTCTTGAATCGCCGTTATCTTTTTGAGGTCAATGCCTTTGCCGTCGCGGGTTTACAAAATTGCATCGTGTTTCTCTTGCTGTCACCCTGGGTGGTCGGGTCGCTGGCGCCAATCACGATGAACAATTGGTTCTGGGTGGCTGTATTGGGCATCGTTTGCACGGGATTGGCGCATCTTTTGTTCGTTTCAAGTTTGAGGCAATTGCCTGCGCGAACGGCGGGGCTCGTCGTGGCCTTAGAGCCCATTTATGCGATCGCTTTCGCCTGGTGGCTGTTTAATCAAGTACCAGGTCCACGCATGTTGTTGGGTGCTGCAGTGGTGATCCTCACCATTCTGAGTGCTAGCCTGGCTCTGCAAAAGGCGCGTTAAACGTTATCATTCACGTATGACGCTACCTACCTCAAGTTCTGCAGCACCAGTTTCTTCGGGCGCCGAAGCTCTCGCCCCAGGCCGCGAGATCGCACGCGCGATGCTGAGTTGCGTGGTGCCGGCTTTCAATGAGCATGACAATTTAGGCTTGCTTTTGCCGCGCCTTCAGGCGGTACTCGCTCAAACGGGCGCCAACTGGGAAATCATTGTGGTGGATGACGGTAGCAGTGATGCTACGGCCGACATGATGGCATCCTGGATGCTAAACCCGGGTTTTCGCTTTGTACAGCTCTCGCGCAATTTTGGTAAAGAGCCCGCGATTACAGCCGGAATCGAGGCTGCGACGGGCGATGTCGTGATGCTGCTGGATGCTGATTTACAGCATCCGCCTGAACTGTTGCCAAAGATGTTGGCGCGTTGGCAGGCCGGTGTGGATATGGTTTATGCCGTACGAGAAACGCGTGCCGATGAAAGTGCCAGCAAACGCTGGGGCACTAAATTGTTTTATTCCTTGCTCGCCGGTTCTCGTGGCGTCAAAGTGCCGCCCGATGCCGGTGATTTTCGTCTGATGGATCGTGCCGTGGTCGACGCGCTGCGTCAATTACCCGAACGTAATCGATTTATGAAGGGGCTCTATGCTTGGGTGGGCTTTCAGTCTGAGTCCGTTGCATACACGCCTGCAGATCGGCAACACGGTTCAACGCATTACAGCGCATTGAAGTTGTTCACACTCGCGCTTGCCGGTTTAACCTCATTCACAACCTGGCCGTTACGGGCAGTGAGTCTTTTTGGATTTTTAGTATCGATCTGTTCTTTTGTATACGGCTTGTACATTATTGGTGAATACTTTTTGTTTTCAAATCCGGTGAGTGGCTGGCCGACCATCGTCACGATCTTGTTGTTTTTTTCTGGCATCACCTTGATTTCGATTGGTATCGTTGGTGAGTACATCGCCAGAATTTTCGAAGAGGTCAAAGGTCGTCCGCTTTACATCGTACGACGCTCAAGCGGTCGTCGCTTTCGTGATTAAACGAAGTCACGCGTACTCAGTGCAACCCGCAACACCCATTGTGATTTGTGCCGATGATTTCGGCCTTGAAGCTGGCGTCGATCAGGCGATTGTTGCGCTCGCCGAGCAAGCTCGCATCAGTGCGACCGGCTGTTTGGTTCAGGCCCCTGGCTTCGCTTTGGCCGCACAGTCCCTAAAAAACCTACCAATTGATCTGGGTTTACATCTGAATTTAACTGAGCCACTTGGGCAAACGGGGCTGTGCCTTCCGTTGTCTAAGTTACTGTTTCGTGCCTATGCACGCACACTTTCGAAGCAGGCGATTGCCGAGCAAATTGAAACGCAACTTGATTTGTTTGAACTGCATCTTGGTCGCTCGCCCGACTTTATAGATGGTCATTTACATGTTCATCAGTTTCCGATGATTCGGGATCTGTTGATACAGATCGTGCAGCGACGCTACGCCCATCAATTACCGTGGTTGCGCGATACCCGACCCTCAGCGTTGCCTCGACACTTGCCGTACATGCAGCGCTTGAAAGCGTGGTTGATCGGTGCGCTCGGCGCAAAAAGTTTAGCGCGTTTGGCGCAACGCGCGGGTATACAAAGTAATCAAGCGTTCGCAGGAGCCTATGATTTTGATCGCCCCCATCCAGCCTATGAAACGATGTTGAGCGCTTGGCTACAGCAGGCAGATCCAAACCTGTTGTTGATGGTGCATCCCGCCAAGCATGCCTCGTTAAACTTGGCGTTTGGCCAAGACCGCATTGAAGAATTTAGAGTTCTGTCGAGTGAGCACTTTGGTGCAATGCTGGTTCAGTACAACTTGCAGATTACTCGTCTTTCAACGCTTTTAGCTCATCGCGGCCATAAAACTTGACGCCAAGCGCAATGCGATCGCGGCCCTGCGAACGACGGTGTCGATTAGTATCTCGCAACGAATATACACAGCCGCAATATTCTTGTTGATAGAATTCTTCGCGTTTGCTGATCTCGATCATGCGAGCCGAGCCACCGTGTTTGCGCCAGTTGTAGGTCCAGTACATTAAATCGTCGTAACGCGAGGCGGCTCTTTCGCCGCTTGCGTTGATCTGATTCATGTCTTTCCAGCGAGAGATCCCAAGCGAACTGGTGATCGTATCGTAGCCATGCTCGTACGCATACAGAGCCGTGCGTTCAAAGCGCATATCGAAACACTGCGTGCAGCGTTCGCCTCGCTCAGGCTCATTTTCAAGGCCTCGGATACGTTCAAACCAAT
>CALQNE010000223.1 GCA_943331855.1 Bordetella parapertussis | reverse complement strand
GTAATGCGTTAAGCTAACTGATACTAATTGCCCGTGCGGCTTGATCCTATAACCCTACAGGTTAAGACCTGATTGTTGTAGTGTTTAAGTGTCGTTCAAATAAATGTATTAAAACAATCCCAACGTAGTGATTGTTTGCCCCAACCAGATTCGTGTTGAAAGACACCCGTTGTGCTTCTTCTAAGATTGGAATGGTTCAGCACGTCTGAGCCGTTCAACAAGCTACGCTTGACGACCATAGCGAGGTGGTCCCACCCCTTCCCATCCCGAACAGGACCGTGAAACACCTTAGCGCCGATGATAGTGGATGTACATCTGTGAAAGTAGGACATCGTCAAGCTCTTCTACCCCAAACCCCCTTGTGCTCAACGCACTCGGGGGTTTGTCTTTTTGTGAATCCATACTGAGCATGAACCAGTGACAGTAAGGTACGCCGGACCTAGGGGAAACCATTGTGCCGCGCTGAAACTTATTGAAGTCGTCATGGTCTCAGGTAAGATGAAACTCACACGCACCCAGGAGCAATAATCATGGCCGATTCTTCAGACTCAACATCACCATCAACGGTTGCGTCTGCGCAAAACAGCACGATTGATTTAAAAACACTGACGCATATTGCTTACGGCTTATTTGCAGTTGGCATTTTGTCGATGGGTGTTTTTGGTGCTGCGGCCGTTGCTGCGGTGATTTTGCTTTTTGTCAAAAGGGCTGATGCAGCAGGCACAGTCTATGCATTGCACTTTGATTGGTTGCTATATACGTTTTGGTGGGGTGCACTCTGGTTTGCCGTTAGTGCCTTGGCAACTTTGGTGTATATCGGCTGGGTCGGCGTCATCGGGACCGGAGTTTGGGTAATCTATCGCCTGATTAAGGGTTGGCTTGCGCTGTTCGAGTCGCGCGTCGCCATTTAAGCGATCAATCTCGCCATAAAAAAGGGAAAAGACACGTTAGTATCCTTTCCCCTTTTTACCAACTTACGCCCGAAGGCAATAAGAACGGCTTATTTCAAATGACCACTGATGATCTTGGTCAATTCGAACATTGATACTTGGTTTTTGCCAAACAAAGGCTTGAGTTTGTCATCGGCATTGATGTTGCGACGATTTTTTGCGTCTTGCAGATCATGCTTTTTAATGTAAACCCAAATCTTTTTAGTGACTTCAGTACGTGGCACAGGTGTTGCACCAATCACGGCAGCCAATACGGCGCTGGGTGTCATTGGCTTCATGAAAGCAGCATTAGGCTTACGTGCGGCTTTTTTTGCAGCAGGCTTTTTAACGGCTTTTTTAGCAACGACTTTCTTTGCAACTACTTTTTTAGCAGGTGCTTTTTTGGCTGCAACTTTCTTGACTGCAGCTTTTTTTGCAGCAGGTTTGGCGGCTACTTTTTTGACTGCAGCTTTTTTGGCAACAGGTTTTTTAGCAGCGGCTTTCTTTGCAGCGGGCTTCTTGGCGGTGGCCATGTGATTTCTCCTAGAGAGATAAATTAATGTGCACAACGAGCGCAGCATACCGTGTCTTTAGAGAATAGACAAAGTTTTTTGCTGTTTGCCCTATAGAAAAGCAACAAATGTCGCAAATTTGCTCTAGAGGTAAACTATTTGCTCCTCCTCTAGCCAGTACGAGTCGAATCATGTACCCACGCTCTCCCCTAGCCTCGATACAGAAATTCCATCAAGAACTGATCGCATTGCGGCGAGATTTGCATGCGAATCCAGAGATCGGTTTTCAAGAAGTGCGTACCTCGGGGATTGTGGCTGGAGCGCTTGAGGCACTCGGCGTTGAAGTGCATCGTGGCGTTGGTAAAACTGGCGTTGTCGGTGTCATCCGAGGTCAGCGGCACGATTCGGGCTTGTCGATTGGGCTGCGCGCCGATATGGATGCATTGCCCATCAAAGAAGAGGGTGATGTGGCCTACTGTTCGACGGTGCCGGGGTTGATGCACGCCTGTGGTCACGATGGACACACTACCGTATTGTTAGGTACCGCAAAGTATCTAATGCAAAATCGTGACTTCAATGGCACGGCCGTGTTGATCTTTCAACCCGCCGAAGAGGGCTTAGGTGGTGCGAAGGCGATGGTCGATGACGGGCTCTTTGAGCGCTTTCCTTGCGACTCGATCTACGCTTTGCATAACTGGCCCGCGCTACCGGCCGGTACGATCGGTATCAACCCAGGGCCGATGATGGCCGCCTCAGACCGCTGGGAGGTCACTGTAGAGGGGCGTGGAGGGCATGGGGCACATCCGTATCAGACGATTGATCCGATTGTTGTGGCGGCCCATATCGTCACGGCGTTGCAAACGATTGTGTCGCGCAATGTGCACCCGGTTGAATCTGCAGTGATTTCGCTTGGTCATATCCAAGCCGGTAGTCCAACTGCGCCCAGCGTTATCCCAAGTCGAGCGCATTTGGTGGGGACCGTTAGAACGTTTAGCGATACCGTGCAGAAGTTGGTCGAATCGCGTATGCGAGCCTTAATCGCCTCTGTTGCAGAGGCGTTTGGTGCGACGGCTGAACTCAAATACCATCGGTCTTATCCTGCCACCATCAACTCAGCCCAGCAGGCTAATTTTCTTGCAGATGTTGCGACAGATCTTTTTGGCGTTGAAAATGTGGTGCGCGACTTGATTCCATCGATGGGCTCTGAGGATTTTTCGTATATGCTGCAAAAAAGACCCGGCGCGTATTTTCGTTTGGGTCAGGGTGGTGCCGAGCAGGGTCGATTTTTACATAATGCCAAATTCGACTTTAACGATGAAGTGATCCCCGTGGGTAGCGCGCTATTTGCTGCGCTTGTTGAACGCAGTATGCCGCTTGAGAAATGATATGACACAACAAACACTCACAATCACCCGCCCGGATGATTGGCACGTTCATTTGCGCGATGGTGAGGCAATGCAAGCGATTGTTGGGCACACTGCCCGACAGTTTGCGCGTGCTGTCATCATGCCCAATTTAAAGCCACCGGTGACGACAGCGGCGCTCGCGCAAGCCTATCGCGTGCGGATCGAGCGTGCGTTGCTGGCGAGCGGGGTTGCCAAGGGTAGCTTTACGCCACTAATGACCCTGTATCTCACTGACAAGACTGATCCAGATGAAATTATTCGGGCGCACGAGACCGGCAATATTGTTGCCGTGAAGCTTTATCCCGCCGGGGCAACCACCAACTCAGATGCGGGGGTCACTGATCTGCTGGGCAAATGTTCAAAAGCGCTTGAGGCGATGCAACGCGTTGGAATGCCGCTTTTGGTGCACGGTGAGGTCACCGACCCTGAGGTGGATGTTTTTGATCGCGAGGCGCTCTTTATTGACCGTGTGATGATCCCTCTGCGCAAGGCTTTCCCAGAACTGAAGGTCGTGTTTGAACATATCACAACCAAAGACGGTGTTGATTATGTGCGCGATGCAGCAGGTCCGATCGCGGCCACAATTACGGCTCAGCATTTGTTGTACAACCGGAATGAGATTTTTAAAGGTGGTGTCAGGCCACATTTTTATTGTCTGCCGATTTTGAAACGTGAGTTACACCGCGTCGCGTTGGTCGAGGCGGCAACGAGTGATAGCCCACGTTTCTTTTTGGGTAGCGATAGTGCGCCGCATGCCAAAGGCCTGAAAGAAAACGCGTGCGGCTGTGCGGGGTGCTACACCGCCGTGCACGCGCTTGAGCTGTATGCAACGGCGTTTGAGCGGGCTCAAAAAATTGAGAAGCTCGAAGCCTTTGCAAGCTTTCGCGGACCAGACTTCTACGGCTTGCCGCGTAATACGGGTACCGTCACCTTAAAGCGCGAGGCATATACCGTGCCTCTCGAGGTGGCCTATGGTAGTGAAACACTGGTGCCTCTTGCTGCTGGCGAGACCTTGCCCTGGACAATGGCTTGATCCTACTGATTGCGCGCCTCGAGCGCCTCCCAGCGTTCAAACCGTTTTGCTAACAAGGCTTCGAGTTCTGCCATTCGTGCTTGAATTGTTGCGAGCTTGGCCGAATCATTTTTATAAAGTTCGCTATCACCAAGTTGCACAACGAGCTGCGCTTGCTCTTGTTCGATCCCGTGAATTTCGGCGGGCAATTGTTCGAGTTCTTTGATTTCCCAGGGGGTCATTTTTGACCCGCGTGATTTTCCTGTGGGCTTAGTGGTAACCGTGCTGCTAGCGATTGGGGTTGTGGCCGTTTTTGGGCTAGCTGCAGTGGGCTTTGTGATAGCAACCGTCGTGAGTTTTTCAAGGGCAGACGTTTTTTGCGGCGCGGTGCGCTGACGTTCCCAGTCGCCAAATCCGCCGACGTAATCCTTCCAGCCGCCATCGCCTTCGCTTGCGATGGTTTGCGTCACGACGTTATCGAGAAATGTTCGATCATGGCTCACTAGCAAGACCGTGCCTGGGTAGTCTTGTAATAACTCTTCAAGCAACTCGAGCGTTTCGATATCAAGGTCGTTAGTCGGCTCATCGAGCACCAGAATGTTGGCAGGCCGTGCGAAGAGGCGCGCCAGTAGCAAACGTGCGCGCTCACCGCCCGATAGACTTTTGACCGGCGACTGCGCGCGCGCAGGTGCGAATAAAAAATCACCCAGGTAACTCATCACATGCTTGCGGTTACCGCCAATTTCAATCCATTCACTACCGGGGTTGATGACGTCGGCCAGAGTCGCATTTTCATCGAGCTGGCTACGCATCTGATCAAAATAAGCGACGCTTAGATTGGTGCCGAGTTTGATGGTCCCCGTATCCGCTTGCAACGTGCCCAAGATGAGCTTGAGCAACGTTGACTTGCCCGCACCGTTTGGACCAATGATGCCGATGCGATCGCCTCGCATGATGATGGTCGAATAATCTTTGACGACGCTAAGCTCACCAAACGATTTGCTGACATGTTCGAGTTCGGCCACCAGTTTGCCAGAGCGTTGTCCTGCATCAACCGCAAGTTGCACGTTACCTTGACGCTCGCGTCGCGCGACGCGTTCAACACGTAATTGTTCAAGTCGCCTGACACGGCCTTCGTTGCGGGTACGTCTTGCTTCAACTCCTTTTCGGATCCAGATTTCTTCTTGCGCCAGCATTTTGTCAAAGCGTGCATTTTCGAGACGCTGTGACTCAAGCCACTGCGCTTTACGTACTTGCCAGTCAGAAAAATTTCCTGGAAAACTTAAGAGTTTGCCGCGATCAAGTTCAACGATGCGTGTGGCGATTGAGTCCAAAAAACGTCGATCATGTGTGATGATGATTGCGCTGCCAGGCCATTGCTTGAGCGTCGTCTCAAGCCAGTTGATACCATCCAAATCAAGATGGTTGGTGGGTTCGTCTAACAGCAAGAGCGTTGGTTGATTTGCCATGGCGCTGATGAGCGCGACACGCTTGCGCATGCCGCCTGAAAGCGTGCCGACCAGCGCGGCCGGAGGAAGACCGAGCTTGTCAATAAGGGCGAGCACACGCGGGCCGCGTTGCCAATCTTCATTGTCGGGGTCGTATTCACCCATGACGGTCTGTTCAATAGTCAAACTTTCGTCGAGGACCGGCTCTTGTTCAACTGTGGCCACGCGTACATGCCCAGCGACGGTGATCGCGCCGTCATCAGGTTCTGTGCGCCCGTCGAGCAAGCGAAGTAACGAAGATTTACCTGCGCCGTTTCGTCCGATTAAACCAATGCGTTCGTCGGATTGAATCGTGAGATCCGCGCCGTCGAGTAAAGGGTGATGGCCAGAGGCGAGATGTACGGCACTGAGTGAAATTAAAGCGATAGCCATGTGTGAGACTGTATGCACGCAAGAGGTGCGGTTGATTCGTTAGACCGCTATTGTCGCAGGACATGGGATTTACTGTTTAGGGCTGCCTCCGATCCCTGGGGGATTGGGTCGTACAATGTGTGCGCAAGGCAGACTGGGCAATCGCGGTGCCTTCGGGCAGCGAGGAAGGTCCGGACTCCACAGGGCAGGATAACGGTTAACGACCGTCCAGTTATGT
>CALQNE010000222.1 GCA_943331855.1 Bordetella parapertussis | reverse complement strand
GAACGACATGCGCGCCTGTCAGGCATCATGCAAGCCGCGTTGACTGAACAAAAAACTCACGGCACACTTGATTTACATCGCGAATGGATTCGACTATTGCTAATCGAATATTATGATCCGATGTACGAGCATCAACGACTCAGTAAACAAGCGCGCGTGATTTTTTCTGGCGACCGTGCTGCTGTCACTGAATATTTGTTACACCAAGGGTATTAAGATCCATATGAATAGCGTGACCCCAATACCCGTGATCAGCGAAAAACAGCGCATCGAACACAATAAACTATCAAAACGCATCATGCGAGAAACAGGTCGCGCGATTGGCGACTACAACATGATTGAAGCGGGCGACCGCGTCATGGTGTGTTTGTCTGGCGGAAAAGACTCGTACACGATGCTCGATGTGCTCCTCACACTACGGACGCGAGCCCCGATTGACTTCGAAATTATTGCCGTCAATCTCGATCAAAAACAACCCGGCTTTCCGGAAGAGGTTTTGCCAAACTATTTGCGCACTCGCGATATTCCGTTTCATATCGAAAACCAAGATACGTATTCAATCGTTAAGCGCCTCATCCCAGAAGGTAAGACGACCTGCTCACTTTGCTCGCGACTGCGTCGCGGGATTTTGTATCGGGTTGCTACCGAACTAGGCGCGACAAAAATTGCTCTCGGCCACCACCGTGACGATATCCTAGGCACTTTCTTTTTAAATCTGTTTTATGGTGGCAAGCTCAAAGCCATGCCGCCCAAGCTCGTGTCTGATGACGGTAGACACACCGTGATTCGGCCCTTAGCCTATATCCAAGAAACCGATTTGATTGCCTACGCAGATTGGAAACAATTTCCAATTATTCCCTGCAACCTATGCGGCTCACAAGAAAATCTGAAACGCAAAGAGGTTGGACGCATGCTCGCCGAATGGGATAAAAAACATCCTTCTCGCGCCTGGAGTATTTTTAATGCGCTTTCAAATGTGGCGCCGTCACATTTGATGGACCGCTCATTATTTGACTTTGCTAATCTCAAACCAACCGGCGTGGTAGATCCAGAAGGAGACCTCGCCTTTGATCCGCCAAGTTTTGAGTCAACGACAGACGCGCGTGATTTTGATCAGCAAGGCGCTTCTTCACCGACTGAACCGATCTTGCCTCAAACTCAGGTCATTACGCTTGTGCGGCACACGCTCAAGGCATAAGCGAACGGGCGCACTCGGGTTAGCCCAAGTGCAAGCCCTTAAGCAATTAACGCAGCTTAGGCTGCAGCGCCAGCGGCGGCCAACACTTGCTTGAGCTCGCCACTCTGATCCATTTCGGTCATGATGTCTGAGCCGCCGATGAACTCGCCCTTGACATACAACTGAGGCACTGTTGGCCATTGCGAGAATTCTTTGATTCCACTGCGAACGTCTTCATCTTCAAGCACGTTGACCGTGACCAAGGTCGTCACGCCGTTACTTTTCAAGATTTGAATCGCTTTGCCCGAAAAGCCACACTGAGGCGCCTGGGCGGTACCTTTCATAAAAAGCACCACAGGATTGTTAGTGACTGTATCGCGGATAAATGTTTGAACGTCGCTCATGATGTTCCTAATCAATAAAAAATGAATATCTCATTATAAGGATCCTACAGGGTTCCACCCGTCACACGGGGCAAGCCTGCTAAGTCTAATTTTGTTTCTACCGCACTAAACCCCGCCGCAACCAACAACTGCCTAACTGCCTGACTTTGGTCAAAACCGTGCTCAAGCCATAAAGACCCTTTGGGGCTAAGGCGCCGAGGCGCACCCTCAATAATATGGCGAAGCGCCATCAAGCCGTCTGCGCCGTCAGTTAAGGCCGTAATCGGCTCAAACCTTAGGTCGCCTATGACCAAATGTGGATCACCACTTGCAATATACGGCGGGTTTGAAACGATCACCTCGAATCGCCCCTCTGACGGTAGGGCTTCATACCAACTACCCTGCCACAACTGAATCTGCACGCCTAGCTGTTTAGCATTTTTTTGAGCAATGGCTAAGGCAGCTGGGCTCAGGTCACTGGCGACCACACGCGCCTCTGGTCGCGCCAACGCGATGCTAATCGCGACCGCGCCGCTACCGGTGCCCAGGTCCAATAATGAGCAGGCCCCAGCAGGCATTTTTTGTAACGCCACTTCAACCAACAGTTCAGTCTCTGGCCTAGGGATCAGGACATCAGGCGACACCACAAAGCGATGCCCCATAAACTCGCGATGGCCTGCCAGGTGTGCCATCGGCGTGCCCTGACGACGCTGCGCCGCGAGCGTTAAAAAATGAGCGGCCAACTCTGGTGGCAGCACATCAGTATCGTGCGCCAACAACCATTCGCGCGGTTTATTTAACGCGACTTCAAGCAACATGCGCGCTTCAAGTCGAGGCAAGCCACATATTGCCATCAACGACTGCGCCGTTTGCATTAAAGATCGTCGCCCAACGCTGCTAGCAACTCCGCTTGATGCTCGGCGATCAAGGCGCCAGTCACATCGTTTAAATCGCCTTCCATAATCGCACCAAGCTTATACAAAGTGAGGTTAATGCGATGATCGGTCAAACGCCCTTGTGGAAAGTTATAGGTGCGAATCCTTTCAGAGCGATCCCCCGATCCCACCAAACTTTTGCGCTGTGCCGCCTCTTTGTCGTGGCGTTCGCGTTGCACTTTATCTTTAAGCCTTGCCGCCAACACTTGCATGGCCTTATCTTTGTTGCGATGTTGCGAGCGATCGTCTTGGCATTCAACCACCAACCCCGTCGGCAAATGCGTGATCCGCACGGCAGAATCTGTTTTATTAATATGTTGCCCGCCCGCGCCACTGGCGCGAAAGGTATCAATACGCAATTCACTCGGATTGATTACGATATCTGTGGCGGCATCAGCTTCAGGCATGACTGCGACCGTACAGGCCGAGGTATGAATCCGCCCCTGACTCTCGGTTGCCGGCACACGTTGCACGCGGTGTGCGCCCGATTCAAACTTAAGTCTGCCATAAGCACCATCACCATCCAAGCGCACAATCACTTCGCGATAGCCACCCAACTCAGAAGGGCTCTCGGACATGAGCTCGACTTTCCAACCTTGCTGCTCTGCATACCGGGTGTACATGCGCAGCAAATCACCCGAGAATAGGGCGCTTTCATCGCCGCCAGTACCCGCACGAATTTCAAGAAAGACGCTGCGGCCATCATCAGGGTCACGCGGCAATAATTGCAACTGCAACTCTGCTTCGAGCTTTTCGATACGACCCTTGCAATCGTCGATTTCTTCAAGTGCCATCGCTTTCATTTCGGGGTCTTCGAGCATCGCTCGCGCACCCTCAAGCTCAGACTCGGCTGACTCAAACGCCTCAAATGCCTTCACGACAGGCTCAAGCTCAGCACGTTCGCGCGACAGCTTTCGGTATTGATTCATATCGTTGGCCGCGTCAGGCTCGGCCAGTATGGCATCGAGATCGACTAATCGACGAGAGAGATGCTCTAAGCGAGCGCGCATTGAAGATTTCATGAAATTATTATTGGTTAAGTGAACGACTGCGCCCAGCGACTGGGCTCCAAAAACTTCGCAATAGCGACGCTAACGTCGATCAGCGCTTTTCGGAAAAATGCGTGGCAACCACGCCAGCAATTGTTGGCGCTCTGCTTCTTCGCTTTCGTTAAGCGAAGCTAAAGTGCCATGCAAAAATTTTTGAGTCAACCCGTGCGCTAATTGTTCGAGTACAGCCTCGGGCGAATCACCTTTAGCTAACATCTTACGCGCACGCTCAAGCTCTTGCGCTTGAACGGCTTGTGCGGTTTGTTGTAAATCACGAATCACAGGAACATTGGCACGCACTTGCATCCAATGCATAAAGTTCAATACGCGCGCATCGATGATGGTTTCGGCTTGCACCACGGCAGCCAAACGCGCTTCTGTACCACTTTGCACCACAGCGCCTAAGTCATCCACCGAATACAAATACACATCATCCAAGTGTGCAACTTCAGGTTCAATGTCACGCGGCACTGCTAAATCGACCATCACGATCGGCTTGCGCTTGCGTTGACGCGTGGCCCGCTCAACCATCCCTAAACCTAGAATCGGCAACGTGCTTGCGGTACAGGACACCACCACATCAAATTCAGCCAGGCGTTCAGGCACATCGGCCAAGCGCATCGTCGTACCCGAGAACTGCTTTGCCAACGCTTCAGCGCGTTCAAGCGTTCGGTTTGCCACCACAATTGAACTTGGCTCGCGTGCCGCGAAATGTGTAGCGCAAAGCTCGATCATTTCACCTGCGCCAATAAAAAGCACCTTCGAACTACGCAAATCGCCGAAGACCCGTTCGGTCAGCCGCACGGCTGCTGCTGCCAAAGACACCGACTGAGCACCGATCGCTGTTGTCGAACGCACCTCTTTTGCCACCGAAAACGTGCGCTGAAATAACTGATGTAACAGGGTGCCTAACGCGCCGGCCTCATCTGCGGCACGCACTGCATCTTTCATCTGCCCTAAGATCTGGGGCTCGCCTAGAACCATTGAATCTAAACCGCTCGCGACCCGAAAAGCATGTCGCACCGCCTCGCCACGATCATGCAAATAAACATGCGGCCTTAAATCGCTGGCATCCAGCTTGTTGTAATCGGCAAGCCAGCCTGGCAGTTGCTCAGCGACTTGCGGCTCAGCAGCACAGTAGAGTTCAGTGCGATTACAGGTAGATAAAATCGCGGCTTCTTTCACCGCACCACCAAAGGCCTCTCGTAGAGCTGTCAGTGCCGGACGCACCAGATCTTCAGGCAACGATACGCGCTCGCGCACCGAAACCGGTGCCGAAACGTGATTGAGGCCTAAGGCGAGAACATTGACTGACATATTTATCGACAAGTAATCATAAAGAGCGCTGCAATAAACACTTAAATCGGCACCTCAAACGCACAATGCGTGCGACTGACTAGCCAACCCTTGCTGACTATTATAGAACCGGTTCATGCTACCAAGGCCTAAAAAGGGCGAGGAAACCCATTTTGGTGTATCATTTCGCCCTTCAGATGGCCTGGTAGCTCAGTCGGTAGAGCAGAGGATTGAAAATCCTTGTGTCGGTGGTTCGATTCCGCCCCGGGCCACCATCTGAAACTGAAAAAACCCCTGCGTTCGCGCTGGGGTTTTTGCTTTTGTCACACAAATCTTGCGTTTGTTTGTTATTCGCCGTACCTTAGAGGCCAAGCACCTCTAAGTTCACTTCATGACAGACTTAACAGACACACAAATTGAATCCTTGTTAGCCAAAGAAAAAGTGGTGCTGAATCCTCGCGCTCGAAAAAAACAAGAGGGAAAACACTTTCGACAAGATTTCAATGTTGAAAGCGCTGATGGAAACGATTCCTTTAAACTGTACATAAGGCAGAGTACGGTGATAACAAAGGGCTTTTCAGCGATCTTAGTTTGGATCTCTTCAACAAAGGAAGAGACCATACTGATGCGTTGCAATGGAGCTGATCACCCACATACCAATAAAATTGAGGGCAACAAGATCGATTGTGAATTTCACATTCATACTGCAACTGAAAGATATATAACTAAGGGCATGAGGGCAGAGAGCTTTGCCATTGCAACAACTGAATACACTGATATCGAAGGGGCAAAAAATCATTTATGCACCCTTTGTAATATCAAGGGTTTTGAAAATAAAAATAAAGACGAAAGAACTCCGGATCTATTTAAATGAACGTTGACTTAATTACACTAAAGCGTACCTTGTGTACCTCGATATGTGCAGATGTTGATATTGAACAGCTGCAAGAAGGGATATTGACTATTAAGACACCGTTTCAGTTTCCTGACGGTGACACTTACGCTATTCATTTAAAACAATTACCTGCTGGAGGTTTCCGAATTACGGACTCGGGACTGACATTAATGCATCTAAGTTATGAGTTCGATATTGACAAGCTAAAAGAAGGTGCTCGGGCAAAAAGATTTGAACG
>CALQNE010000221.1 GCA_943331855.1 Bordetella parapertussis | reverse complement strand
AAGCTGGGTTAAGGGAACCTTGTCTCCGACGGCGACGGTCATTGTGGTACCTACACCGGCCTCGATGAGTAGGTTGACCGCTTCTGGATCGCAAATAGGCCCAACGACAATATCTTCAAGGCCTTGTTTCAGGGCTTCGTGCAAGACATTCATGTCGTCGCAGGTGCCGCCCGACATGCAGTTATCGCCATGATCAAGCAGCAGCACGGGGCCTGTACCAGGTGCTTGAGCAAGTTTTTGAGCTTGCTGAAGTGATGCGGCCAGGCTTTCGCTTTTGTAGACAAAGCCTTCGCGGTTATCCCAAATGAAGCCCGCGATCAGATCGGCAAATTGTTCGGCAGCCTGTTGGTCGGCGTTGCTGATGACCACCACACTGATACAGGGGGCGGCGATATCGGCCAGAGAAAAGCCTGCTAATACTGAAACGCCAAGCATGCCGGCGGCTTCGGCGGCGCGCGCGAGCTCAACGGCTTCGTGCATGGCGCCGATGTCGGTTCGACTGCAGAGCGTATGCGACAGCAAAGGCAGGCGGCGCCAAGCCATGGTGGGTTTAATGGTTTGATTGATCATATCCAGCAACAAGCGCGCGGCGTGTGCGCCAGTTTCGTACATATCGATGTGCGGATAAGTCTTGAAGCTCACAACGATGTCGCTGTTTGCCATCGTTTTTTCGGTGATCTTGCCATGCAAGTCAAAGGCCACGGCGATTGGGGCGTTGGGGAGCGTTGCCCGCAAGCGTTCAAGTAAATCGCCTTCGCCATCATCAGAGTTCTCGGCCACCATCGCGCCATGCAGATCAAGTGCGACGGCATCACAGCCTGCCGCGGCGGCCACAATCACATCGCACAAATGGGTATAGGCTTCGGCGGCTACCCGTCCGCTTGGGTTTGCAGTTGCGCTACACGCCACCACAACTTGATGACCTGCCTGTTCGAGTAGATCAATGTAGGCCGCAATGCCGGTGCGCGTACCTTTTGAAGAGAGGTAGGCCTCATTACCGTACAGCGGCCCGTCGTCACCAAACGACTGAAGTGGGGTGGGGACGGGCGAAAAGGTATTGGTTTCGTGATTGAGTCGAGCAAGTAAAATTTTCATACGTTAAGCCTGCGCCTGCGCCAGCATTGCATGGAGCAGGACATTACAACCCGCTTCAAGATGTTCGGACTTTGCATCTTCAATTTCATTGTGACTGATCCCATCTTTGCAGGGCACAAAAATCATTGCAGTCGGCGTCACTCGGGCCATATAGACAGCATCGTGACCGGCGCCACTGACAACATCCATTTCAGATAAGCCGATCGTTTTGGCGCCCGAACGCACCGCTTGTACTAAGGTCGGGGCAAAGGCCTGTGGCGGAAAATAAACAACCTGAGTCAGGTCGATGCTGACTTGTCCCTTGCGGGCAATTATCGCAGCCTGAGCGTTGAGCTTGTCGACCATTGCAGTCAGGGTGGCATCTGAGTCTGCACGCAAATCAACCGACATTTTGACGCTGCCGGGGATGACATTGCGTGAGTTTGGATAGACATCCAACATCCCGACGGTGCCGCGCGCATTTGGGGCGTGATCTAAGGCAAGTTCGTTGATTAATTGCACCATGTGGGAAGCGGCGAGTAGGGCGTCTTTACGCAGCGGCATCGGAGTCGGGCCTGCGTGTGCTTCCGAACCGGTAATCACCACGTCAAACCATCGCTGCCCAAGCGCGCCGGTGACGACGCCGATGGTGATGTCATGGGCTTCAAGCACGGGGCCTTGTTCAATATGCGCCTCAAAATAGGCACCGATACCTTTGGGGCTAATGTTGTCTTGACCTGCATAGCCGATTGTTTTGAGTGCTTCACCCACTGAGATGCCATCGCGATCCTTTTGAGCCAGGATCATGTCGGTTTTGAACTCGCCAATAAAAGCGCCTGAGCCCATCATGACTGGCACAAAGCGTGAGCCTTCTTCATTTGTCCAAACCACAACCTCGAGGGGAGACTCAGTTGTTACCCCTGCATCATTTAAGGTTTGAAACACTTCGAGGCCGGCTAACACCCCATAATTACCGTCAAACTTGCCGCCAGTGGGTTGGGTATCGATATGACTGCCAGTCATGACCGCTGGTCGGGTATTGTCGCGCCCCGCGCGTCTGGCAAAAATATTGCCAACGGGATCAATCCGGATTGTGCAGCCCGCTGCCTTGGCCTGGGCTACAAAAAAGTCGCGGCCCTGACGATCAAGCTCGGTCAGGGCCAGACGGCATACGCCGCCTTTTTGCGTGGCACCGATTTTGGCTAATTGCATCAAACTGTTCCAGAGGCGTACCCCATTTATGCGCAGTGCAGCATGAGGTGTTGAAGAAACAGTAGACATTGATGGACTCCGAAGATAATGTGGGTGAATCAGGTAACCTAGCGAATATCGTAATAGTGCCTGAATTTAATCTGATAAGGTTCAACAAACAATGAAACTCGATGCGATTTCGCACCGCAACCGTAATACCAAAATTGTAGCCACTCTGGGCCCGAGCAGTAGCGAACCCGAGATGATCCGGCGCTTATTTGATGCGGGGGTCGATGTCTTTCGGTTGAACTTTAGTCACGGCACGCACGCTGACCATAAATTACGTTACGAGGCGATTCGTCAGATCGAGGCCGATGTGGGGAGGCCCGTCGGGATTCTGATGGATTTGCAAGGCCCCAAGTTAAGAGTTGGTCAGATTGTGGGTGGCAAACTCGCACTTCAAGCGGGTCAAAAACTACGGTTTGATCTGGATCCCACTCCGGGTGAAAACGGGCGCGTGCCACTCTTGCATCCAGAAATTTTTGCGGCAATTAAGCCCGGCGATGATTTATTGATTGATGATGGGAAAGTGCGCGTGCGCGTTTTAAGTTGTGACGCAACGCATGCCAATGTCGAGGTGATTAACGCCGGGATGATTTCAGATCGCAAAGGGGTGAACGTTCCGGGTGCAATCTTGCCTTTGTCGCCGATCACACCTAAAGATCGCGAAGACTTGGCTTTTGGTTTGAGTATTGGGATTGATTGGGTCGCTTTGTCTTTTGTGCAACGCCCTGAAGATATCTCTGAACTCCGGGCTCTGGTCGGTGATCGGGCTTGGATTATGGCCAAACTTGAGAAACCTTCGGCGATTGATTCGCTTGAAGCGATTGTGGCGGCCTCTGATGGAGTCATGGTTGCGCGCGGCGACCTAGGGGTTGAGTTGCCTCCTGAAGATGTACCCGCCTTACAAAAACGAATTGTGCGCGTTTGCCGCGAGGCGGGTAAGCCCGTTATCGTTGCGACCCAAATGCTTGAGTCCATGATCTCGTCCCCTGTGCCTACGCGTGCTGAGGTCAGTGATGTGGCGACTGCCGCGTACGACGGTGTTGATGCGGTAATGCTGTCGGCCGAGTCTGCTTCGGGCAGCTATCCGATCGAAGCGGTCAGTATGATGGATCGGATATTGCAAAGCACTGAACGTGACCCCATTCAGCGCTCGACCATGGATGCGACCTTTCGTCGTCGCCATCGCGATGCGCGCGATGCGATCTCAGCGGCGATTCGCACGGTCGCAGAGACCCTGCCGGTTGCGGCGACGGTCGCTTATACCTCGTCGGGTTCAACCACGCTGCGTGTTGCGCATGAACGTCCGCGTGCACCTATTTTGAGTATGACCCCCAATGCTGCCGCAGCCAGACGCCTCTCGCTCGTGTGGGGTGTCCATTCCATTCAGGCCGCCGATGTACAAAGCACAGAAGACATCGTGTTGCGCGCGACACAGGCAGCAGAAAAAAATGGCTTTGGTCAGCCTGGGGAAGCACTGCTGATCATTGCGGGTACGCCCTTTGGCGTGTCGGGCACGACCAATTTGCTTCGGATTGCATGGATCGGTGACAAACCAGACGGCGCTTGATCCGCTACACTGAAAAAAACGCTCAAAATAAATTTGGCAGGAGACAAATAATGGCCCATGCAGGTTTGCGCTTTGGTATCTTTTTAGCCCCGTTTCATCAGCTCGGCGATAACCCCACGCTGGCGTTAGAGCGAGATCTTGAATTGATCGAGTGGCTTGATCATTTGGGTTACGACGAGGCCTGGGTTGGCGAGCATCACTCTGCCGGTTGGGAGATCATTGCCTCTCCTGAAATTTTTATCGCGGCGGCAGCCCAGCGTACAAAACGAATCATGCTGGGTTCGGGCGTGACGAGTTTGCCTTATCATCATCCGTTTTTAGTTGCCCAGCGTTTTGTGCAGTTGGATCATATGACGCGCGGGCGCGTGATGTTGGGTTGTGGGCCCGGGGCGCTGGTGTCAGATGCCTACATGATGGGCATAGAAGCTGAAAAGCAACGCACCATGATGGACGAGTCACTTGGCGCAATCATGCGACTGCTTGAGGGCAAAGAACCTGTCACGCTCAAGACAGACTGGTTTGAACTCAAAGAGGCGCGCCTACATCTTGCACCGTATACAAAGGGTTGTTTTCCCATTGCGGTCGCGACCTCGACCACACCATCCGGCGTATTGACTGCGGGTAAGCACGGTGTGGGGATGCTGTCCTTGGGCGCGGGGTTGCCCGGTGGGCCGCAAAAGCTGGCCGAGCAATGGAAACTTGGCGAAGAACAGGCGGCAAAATTTGGCAAAACCATGCACCGTGAAGATTGGCGTTTGGTTGTCAACATCCATGTTGCAGAAGATGATGAAACCGCGATGCGTGAAGTCCGCGCGCGTGAACGCGTTGAAACCCTGAGCTACTTTAGCGAGACCTTGGGGCGCCCACCAATGCGCAGTGAAGATCCCTTGGGTGATGGCTTAAAAGCCGGTACAACGATCGTGGGCTCACCCGAGACGGTTGCCAATGGTATTGCGCGCTTGCTTGAATTTACAGGTGGTGGTGCTGGCGCAGTGCTGTTTCGCTCGCATGAGTGGGCCACGCGTGAACAAACATTGCGTAGCTATGAACTGTTTGCCCGTTGGGTCATGCCAAAATTTCAGGGCAGTATGGATTCGTTGTTTGCTTCACGTGAGTGGGTCAGCGAAAATCGTAGCGGAATTTTTGGCCCGCACATGGGTGCTATGCGTAAAGCGTTTACCGATGCCGGACAAGAAGTGCCAGATCACATGCGCTTGAAATTGCACACCGGCCCAACACCCTTGGTTGAGAAGTAAGCTCAGACAAAAAGGCGGGGTGTTTGATGTGTGACCACGGCAAAGCAGGATTTTGTGGCTGGAAAGGCTGGAGTCAGGTTCCAACACCCCAGGCGGGTGGTGGAACGGGGCCGTGGATTGATTTGACGCATCGGCTAACAGAAGAGTTGTCGCGCGCTTCGGTTTTTCCGCAGCCGCGGATTCGGCAGATTGTCAAAATGCCTGAAAGTCCACTGAATATCACTGAGATTCATATGGTGGCGCACCACGGTACGCATGTTGATGCGCCTCGCCATTTTTTAAGTGATGGCCCCTGTTTTGATGAGATTCCGCTTGAGCGTTTGTATGGGCCCGGTGTGGTGTGGCGTATTGAAAAAGGCCCACTCGAACTCATTGAGCCTGCCGACTTCGAAGCGGCGCGTCCCTTGGTGCAGCCGGGCGATATTGTGTTGTTGGATACCGGTTGGGCGCAATACGTCAACACCGAACGCTACGAAGATCATCCGAGTCTGTCTGCGGCGGCGGCTCAGTGGTTAGTGGATCACGGTGTAAAAATGCTTGGGGTTGATTTCAGCACGCCTGATTTAACGATTCATAAGCGTCCCGCAGACTTTGATTGGCCAGTGCATCATATTTTGCTTGCGCACGGTGTCTTAGTCGCCGAGCATGTCACGAATTTACGTGAGCTTTCGAATCAACGTGCCGAAATCTTGTTTTTGGCGTTGCCCTTGGCGGGTTCGGATGGTGCACCTGCGCGTGCCTTGGCTCGCCCCTTGCTACAAGTGGCTTAGCGGGATTAGCACAGCGCACATCCAGCCTTTACTGAAGAATACCCTCAGCTTTAAGCCTCGCGATTTCTT
>CALQNE010000220.1 GCA_943331855.1 Bordetella parapertussis | reverse complement strand
TCGCTGACCTTTGGTGAGGATGGCACCTTGGCAGACGGAGCGGGTCAGTTTGAAGGTATCACCATTGATGCACTAGGTGGCGTGGCCACATTGGATATGACCGGATCGACACAGCAGGGCACCGAACTGACCTATCAGGTAGTCTCCACTCAAAACGGCTATACCTCAGGGGCACTGATTAATTACAGCTTCGATCAATACGGCAACATCATCGGTAATTACACAAATGGTGAGCCCAATGTCATTTTGGGCCAACTTGCAATTGCAAATTTTACGGCGCCAACAGGCTTGCTAGATTTGGGCAACAACACGTGGGCGGCCACTGCCGCTTCGGGTGACCCCATCGTTGGTACCGCTGGCGCAGGTGGCTACGGCAAGCTGCTCGGCTCTGCGCTCGAAGGTTCAAACGCAGATCAACAAGTGCTGTTAGTGAGCTTGTTGGCAGCGCAGCGCACCTATCAAGCAAACGCACAAGTAATCCAGGTTGAAAATCAAATCGCCCAAAGTACGTTAGCGATGGTTGGTTGATATGTTGAATCTCTTTTTACCTATTTAATAAGGCGGCTAAGCATATGGATCGCATGATTTATACCGCCATGACTGGCGCCCAACACATTTTGGACCAGCAGGCGACGAACGCGCAAAATATGGCCAATGCGTCATCCACCGGGTTCAAGGCGCAATTGGATACCTTTCGTGCGGTACCAGTTGTTGGTGCTGCGATGGACACGAGGGCTTTTGTGGTGAACGCCTCGTCTGGCACTGATTTCACACCGGGTCCGATCATACCGACTGGTCGTAATTTAGATATCGCAATTGAAGGCAAGGGTTGGTTCAGTGTGCAACGTGCCGACGGAAGCGAGGCCTTGACCCGCAATGGCTCTTTAAAGGTGAATGAAAACGGCATTTTGCAGACCGCCAGTGGGCGCACGATTCTGGGTGATGGTGGCCCGATTACCGTGCCGCCTAACGTCTTGCTGTCAATCGGTTCCGATGGGTCGATCTCAACGGTGAATGACGGCACCGACCCAGGTGCTGTGACTGGGCTCGGACGATTGAAGCTGACCAACCCATCCGAAGCGAATTTGGTGCGAGGTGTTGATGGCCTCTTTAGCTTAAGCACCGGTGGAGCTCCCCCGGTTGACGAAAACGTTACCGTGGTCAACGGTGCGATCGAAGGCAGCAACGTCAGTGTCGTGCAATCGATGGTCAACATGATCACGTTGGCACGGCAGTTTGAAGTGCAAATGACCTTATTGAAGAATGCAGAGGCGAATGACGCGAAGGCGACGCAGATTTTGCAAATTAATTAAGGCTTAGCGTTCAGTCATTCAAGATGATGGCTGACTCAACCAACGATGTGATGCACTATTTTTGAGGTTGTATAAAACATGATTCGTTCACTTTGGATTTCTAAGACTGGTCTGGACGCGCAGCAAACGCAGATGGACGTGATTACCAATAACTTGGCCAACGTTGGTACCAACGGCTTTAAGCGCTCGCGCGCGGTGTTTGAAGATTTGCTTTATCAAAATATTCGTCAACCTGGCGCGCAGTCGTCGCAACAAAGTCAACTACCCTCGGGTATGCAGCTCGGAACAGGTGTAAAGCCCGTCGCAACTGAGCGAATTTTTGCTCAAGGTAATTTGACTCAAACAACGAATAAAACTGATGTGGCGATTAATGGTTCTGGTTTTTTTCATATTTTGATGCCTAGTGGTCAAAATGCCTATACGCGTGATGGTAATTTTCAAGTGAATAACCAGGGGCAGATGGTGACCTCAAGTGGTTACGTCTTGCAGCCCGCAATCACGATCCCAGCCAATGCCCAAAGCGTGACGATTGCAAACGATGGCGTCGTGTCGATTACGCTGCCTAATTCCGCGGCGATTACCACGATTGGTACCATTCAGCTGACGACGTTTATTAATCCGGCTGGTCTGTCTGCGCTCGGGCAAAACTTGTATTCAGAGACCTCGGCCTCGGGCAATGCCATTACGGGCGCTGCGGGTGCGAATGGAACCGGAACTTTACAGCAAGGCTATGTTGAAACATCAAACGTGAATGTCGTTGAAGAGCTGGTCAATATGATTCAAACGCAACGTGCCTATGAGATTAATAGTAAGGCAGTCACAGCCTCTGATCAGATGCTGCAGCGTCTTGGACAACTCGGTGCCTAAAGGCTCTTAACGAACATTGAATGAATGCATGACCTCATGGTATGACTTGAAATGAAAAAAAATCTACCTTCTTTTCGATTGCTTGCAAGCGGCCTGACATTGCCGAGGTTAGTTTTGATCGTAGCGGCGAGTACTACGTTGGCAGGTTGCAACTTGACGCCAAGCACGATTACCAAAACAGACCCACCACCTTCAAACGCCAATATGCCGTTAGCAGGCCCAAAGTCGGGTGCAATCTTTAATACAGGTTCCTATCGATCAATCTTTGAGGGTCGACGCGCAAGCTTGGTCGGCGATATCTTGACCATCAATTTAGTTGAAAATACAACGGCGACTAAAAATGCGGGATCTGCTCAAGGCAAAAAAGGCAGTGCAGCGAGCGAGGTGACTAATTCTGCGGGCACCAAAACAGATCCGACTTATAACGTCACCAATTCGGATTCGGCTGCAACGACAGCAGACGGTAGCAACGGCGTGACATTCTCGGGCTCAATCTCGGCTGTTGTGACCGAGGTGAAGCCAAATGGCAATCTGGTGGTGTTGGGTGAAAAACAAATCGGCCTGGATGCCGGGGTCGAATTCATTCGGTTCTCTGGTGTTGTCAATCCTTACATGATCACCAACGATAATTCGGTTGCCTCGAATACGATTGCCGATGCACGGGTTGAATATCGTACGAATAGCACTTTCGATTTGGCGAATATTGCCAAGACGATTAATCGATTTTTTCTTAGCGTTTTTCCAGGTTGATTTTCGTGACGATCTGCGCCACTCCTCATGCTTTGTCTGACTAAAAAGAACCTCTCATGCCGCAATACACCTTGAAAGCATTGAAACGTTTAGCAACCGCCTTGATGCTTGGCTTGATGCTTGTGAGCTTGCACGTCCAGGCGGCACGGCTCAAAGATATCGCCACGATTCAGGGCGTACGTTCAAACCAATTGATTGGGTATGGACTGATTGTTGGCTTGGATGGTACTGGTGACCAAACTACACAGACGCCGTTTACACTTCAAACGACGCTGAGCATGTTACAGGTGATGGGCGTTGTACTGCCACCAGGCACCTTTAGTACGATACAGTTAAAAAACGTGGCGGCTGTGATGGTAACGGCCACGTTGCCTCCTTATGCACAGCCCGGTCAATCCCTTGATGTGACGGTGTCATCGGTGGCAAATTCAAAAAGTCTTCGCGGCGGCACCTTGTTAATGACTCCCTTAAAGGGCGCTGATGGGCAAATCTATGCGATGGCGCAAGGCAACTTGGTGGTGGCAGGGGCTGGCGCAGCGGCTAACGGAACTGAAGTGCAGGTCAATCAATTAAACGCCGGGCGTATTTCGGCGGGCGCGACCGTTGAACGCGTGGTGCCGAATGACCTGAGTCAATTACAAATTTTTAACCTAGAGCTCAAAAACGCCGATTATTCGACTGCCAGTATGGCTGCTGAAGCGATCAATAAGCGCTTTGGTGTGTACGTGGCCGAGGCCGTTGACGCAAGGGTCATCAAAATACAACCGCATACCGCACAAGTCGAGCGCGTAAAATTTCTGGCAACCCTCGAAACTGTTGAGTTGACGCCCTCACGACCAACAGCGAAAGTGATCTTAAATGCGCGGACGGGTTCCATTGTCTTAAATCAGTCGGTCACGCTTGAAAGTTGCGCGGTGGCCCACGGCAATCTGACTGTCACAATTAATACGACACCTTTGGTCAGTCAGCCGAATGCCTTTGCGGGCGGCAGAACCGCTGTCGTGAACCAGTCGACGGTTGAAATCAATGCCGAAAAAGGGCGCGTCATTCAATTAAACCGCGGTGCGGTCTTGGCTGACGTGGTTAAAGCCTTGAACGCCGTAGGCGCCACACCGCAAGACCTGGTTGCCATCCTGCAAGCGATGAAAGCGGCAGGTGCGTTACATGCCGAACTCGAGATTATTTAAAGGCCTGCGAGATGAGTAACGGTGCGATCGCAACAGTCTCGCAAGGTGCAGCCGCGCTGACTGAAGCCACGAATAGTTTGGCCATTGACTCAAAAGGCTTGTCCAGTCTAAAGAGAAGTGCACACGACAACTCACCGGAAGCGATTCGCGGTGTTGCTAAACAGTTTGAGGCAATATTTTTAGGCATGATGCTTAAAAGTATGCGTGATGCGACGCCAAATGATGGGCCCTTAGAAAATGAACAAAGCCGCACGTTCACAACCATGCTTGATCAGCAACTCACTCAAAATTTAGTTGGTAAGGGTGTGGGATTGGCTGACGTGCTGGTCAAGCAGTTGACCAAATTACAAGGTAGTCCACCAGTTCCGAACGAGGCGAATACTGGCGCGACTGGCCAAGCGACTGCAAACCCTTCGTCTGCTGCAAGTGCGGTGAGCCCAGTGTCAAGGGGTAGTGCCAGCGTTCAGCCTGAGATCAGTCTGATGTTCTCGGGCCATATGCTCAGTCGCTCGTTGGCGAAACTCAGCAATTACACGCAGACGCAACAGGCTCGCGCTGAATCGAGTAGCTGGTACAAAGGGTCCGCGAACGCCTACTCAGGTAGTCATGTTTCAGAGTTTACGGCTCGAATGCTGCCCTATGCTGAAAAAGTCAGCGCCAGCACCGGCATCCCAGCTATTTTTATGTTGGCTCAGGCTGCGCTCGAATCCGGTTGGGGGCGCAGTGAACTCAAATATCAGAACGGTGCACCGTCGCATAATCTTTTTGGCATCAAAGCCTCTGAAAACTGGGGCGGTCGCTCTGTCGATGCGATGACTACAGAGTTTATTGGCGGAGAATTTGTTAAACGCGTTGAAAAATTTCGTGCCTATGACTCGTATGCCGACTCTTTTAAAGACTTCACAGATCTTTTACGTCAGAACACACGTTATTCAAAAGTGTTGCGTCATTTGAATGATCCGATTAGTTATTCTCAGGCCATGGGTAAATCGGGCTATGCCACAGATCCAAACTATGGGGCTAAGTTGCAGTCGCTGATTTTGAACTTTATGTCAGGACCAAAGTAGTAACGGACTGCATGTCAAGTGCGTTAGTTTCGGCCGGTGCGCGTCAGCATAGCGCTATCGTTCATGATCGAAGGGGGCGCCATGATCAGTCGAATATCAATCCGCCTATTTTTACGTCGCTCTGCCTCAGTGTCGTTCGTCGAAATGGGGCGTCGACCTGCATAGGCGCTAAAGCTGACGAGCGGCTGCCCTCTATCATTCTCAAGTTTCTCAAGTGTTTTCTCATTCTTTATCAGCTCAAGATAAGTGTTTTTGGCGCGCGCAACCGATAAATCCCAGTTATCTCTGAATAACGAATTTGAAATAGGTTGTGAGTCGGTATGACCCTCAATCAATACAGAGTCGATAGGATGCTGCTCTGTGCCATCCGTTACTTTTTCGCAAGTGTCCGAAGAACGCGCTGCGTCTGAAACTTGTGTATAGCAATTGAGAATGAGCGCTAGATTGCGTGCTACGACTTTCAGGGCCTGGTCCCCCCCGTTTCTAAAATCAGCTCGCCCCGAGTCAAATAATAGCGTCTCTGGCAAACGCAATAACCCATTTTGAGTATCGACTTCGATCTGTATACCTTGCGAGGAAAGTGCACGTTGCATTTTGACAAGGATATCGTTTCGCACGCGGGTGCCACCTTGTATGAGATGATTAATCGCACTTGCATTATTCAGTTTTTGTTCAGCCGCGCTGAGTTGTCCGAGCAGTCTTTTTTTCTCATACTCAAATTCTATGAGACTCGCCTGCAACGCGGTTCGATCTTGATTGTTTCGTTCTATGATGTGCCGAAGGTCTTTTTCATTACGTTCAAGCTTATAAATATC